>JAZRGF010000320.1:0-10976 GCA_045644005.1 Bacteroidaceae bacterium
CACAGAACGACATGGCTACGATCCGACATGCCAAAGACTGCCGTTTCCCACCCGCCAGAGTACCATCCTCTGCCACAGACGCAAAGCGCCCATTGCGATAGTGCCCCATAATATAAAGCGGCGAGAGGTTCTGTGCCTCGTCCGAAGCCGCGTCGGTAACGTACACCTCGTCCACCTCGCGCATATAACTCCACTGTGTCATGCCGTCGCACCACACTTTCATATCCTGCATGAGCAGGGCATAACGTCCATTGTCCATATATATCATACCCTTATCCTGCAACAGAGCCTCGCCGTCTTCGTCGAGCACCCTGTAGGTATAGTCCATGCGCACAGGAACATCGGCCTTCAGAACAGCCAACGCCCTGTCAAGCACAGCATTTGCCTCACCTGCGGCATCCTGCGAAAAGAGTGGCAACTGCAACATTGCAAGAAACAGAAACAGTATATATCTCATACCTTATAATATATATATAGATTTACACCATAGACTTGAGACGGAACTCGAGGTCGGCCTCATCGGCACACAACACCTGGCGTGGCTTGCTGCCTTCCTGCTCGCCAACAATACCCATACGGCACAACTGGTCCATTATGCGGCCTGCACGGTTGAAACCAATCTCCAGTTTACGCTGGATGAGCGATGTAGAGCCATGCTGTGCAAGCACCACCACACGAGCCGCATCGGCAAACAGGGGGTCGAGTTTGTCGGGGCTTATGTCACCACGCGCCGAACTGCCACCACCATCACCACTGTAATCCACCACGTCATCGGGCTCGGGCAATATGTAGGCCGACTGATAACCCTGCTGCTTTGCAATGTGGGCACACACGCGCTCAACCTCCTTGGTCTCAACAAGCGCACACTGCACACGCACGGGGTCATTACCGGCAAGGAAGAGCATATCGCCCCTACCCTGCAACTGGTTCGCGCCCGAGCGGTCAAGAATAGTACGCGAATCGATTGTAGATATAACCCTGAACGCCATACGCGCAGGGAAATTCGCCTTGATTGTACCGGTGATAATGTTTGTTGTGGGGCGCTGAGTAGCAATAATCATATGTATACCCACAGCACGTGCCTTCTGTGCGATACGCGCGATAGGCTGTTCTACCTCGCGGCCGGCAGTCATCATCAAATCGCCATACTCATCAATAATCACCACAATATATGGCATGAAACGGTGACCCTTCGTGGGCAACAACTCCTTGTTGAGATACTTCTCGTTATACTCCTTTACCGAACGCACCGACGCCAACTGCAGCAGCTTGTAACGGTTATCCATCTCCACGCAGAGCGACTTGAGAGTGCGCACCACCTTGTTCACATCGGTGATAATAGGCTCATCCTCACCCTCAAGCTTGGCCAGGAAGTGCTTCTCGAGCACACTGTAGAGACTGAGCTCCACCATCTTGGGGTCCACCATCACAAACTTGAGGTACGCAGGATGCATCTTGTAGAGCAACGATGTGATTATAGCATTCAAACCCACCGATTTACCCATACCTGTCGCACCCGCAACAAGCAAGTGTGGCATCTTGGCCATATCAACCATGTAAACCTCGTTCGAGATTGTCTTACCCAGCGCAAGCGGCAGTGCCATATCGGTCTCCTTGTA
This sequence comes from Bacteroidaceae bacterium, assembly GCA_045644005.1. Classification (GTDB taxonomy): domain Bacteria; phylum Bacteroidota; class Bacteroidia; order Bacteroidales; family Bacteroidaceae; genus HGM04593. The sequence continues at coordinate 1,620 of JAZRGF010000320.1, forward strand.
CTTGCGGCTGTTGAGCAATGACATCATGGGCACAATCTGCTTGTGAGCATTTGGCACCTCAATACCAATGGTTCCCTTACCCGGGATTGGAGCCACAATACGTATACACAATGCCGAGAGACTCATTGCAATGTCATCCTCAAGGTTACGTATCTTTGAAATCCTCACACCAGGCGCAGGGGTAATCTCATAGAGAGTGATTGTGGGACCCACGGTCGCCTTTATCGAGCTGATTTCGATACCGAAATTCCTCAACGCCTTGACAATGTTATTCGCATTCTCGGCCTGCTCGTCCTTGTCAATCGAGTGAACACCCGGCTCATACTCGTCGAGCAAATCGAGAGTAGGCGGTTTGTAGTAACTCAACTCGTCTTTGGGGTTTATTGGGCGCAACATCTTGCCTCCCATATCATCGTCGCCATCGGCAGCCTCAACTTCCATTTCCAACCCCTCCTCACCGGTCTCTACAGTCTCGCCCTGCGCGTGCTCCTCGGGAAGCACTGCGCCACCCATAGCATCGAACCTACGGGCAAGTTCAAGGTCCTCATCAACCTCCTCTTCATCGCCATGTTCTTCACCATCCTCAACAGGAACATCATTCTCCACAACAACCACTACATCATCATCGCCATTATCGGTTTCGGGAGCTGTAAGAACCTCAACCTCCACTGCATCGTCATCGTCATCGTCATCGTCATCATCATCGCCATCATCATCTGCATCATCATCTTCGTCTTCATCTGCAGCAGCGTTGCCGCCCATAGCTCCATCACTCTTTTTGGAGAAATCGAACAGCCTCTGCAGGAACGGCACGGTCTTGCGTGAAACGCATATCATGAACAACAAAGGCGAAAGCAGGAGCACATGCACCCGACCCACAACGCCAAACATGTCATGTATAAAACTCCTCATTACCTCGCCATTGCGGCCACCGGGCGACATGTAGCTATCCTGAAAACTGCCGCCGAAGAGGAAATCAAAGAGTATCGAGCACCAAATGAGCAAGAAGAGGGTTATCAGCCCCCAGCGCACCTTGCGAACCTCGCGCACCAGGCCCAGACCCATCATAGCACACGACAGAAGAGCCAGGAAAGGCAGAACAAGAAGCGAAGCCCAGCCAAAGCATCCGTTGACAATATAATTGGCAACCACAGCGCCACCTTTGCCCGACGCGTTGCCGGCCGCCTCGCCAGTAGCCACAGACTCCACAATAGTCTGGTCACCACCGCCGGCCCACAAGAAAGATATCATGGAAAATCCAAGGAATATCGTAAATGCAATGCAAACCAGGCCAAGCGCAAAGCGCACGGTCGGGTTGGAGAAGAAGAACTTCGCTCTCACCATCATCAACTTCAACTTGAAGAACAAGCCTTTACTTTCTTTCTTTTTTGCCATATATTTTGTCGTGTTTCCGCTTAAAAATTCAAAAAGTGACACAGCCTGCCACAGTTAATCGCGAAGATACAAAAAAAACAAATACCATTTACCCACTCCTCCGCTATTTTTTTGTAACTTCGCGGCAAAATGACAATGCAGAAAAATATGAACGGAACAGAGGATATAGTTTTTTCGCGCAACACGGTGGAATTTGTGACCGTTGCGGCCGAGTTCTGCGCCTACATCGAGCGCAGCAACGAGCACACCCGCAAGGATTTTGTCGACACGTTGCTCAAGCTGTTGCCGCTCCTCTACATCAAGGCACAGATGCTGCCCGACGAGGAGCGCATAAGCGATGACGACATGGAGGACTTTGTATCGGAGGACAGCTATGAGATAGTACGAATGACAATGCTCGACCTGCTGGCCGACAAGGATTCATACCTTGATGTCTTTGTGAGCGACATGAAGTACAGCGACACACCAATCACAAAGAGCATATCGGAGGACATTGCCGACATTTACCAGGACATAAAGAACTTCGTATGCCTGTTCCAGCTTGGCATCAATGAGACAATGCATGACGCCATCATCGAGTGCAACGAGCACTTCCGCCAATACTGGGGACAGACACTCACAAACACCCTGCGCGCACTGCACGACATAAGATACAACACATCACTTGACGACGAGGAAGAAGAGGGAAATGAGCTATAACGCACGCATAGACAAGACAGAAGTAAGCACGATGCCCACCGTTGCATTCGAGGGGCGCATAATAACCATTGACACAGCTGCAGCCGTTGACCAGGCCATAAAAGCCCTGTCACAGGAGAGCGCCGTGGGCATCGACACCGAGACACGCCCTTCGTTCCGCAAGGGAGTGCAGCACGACGTGTCGCTCATACAGCTGTCCACCGCCGACACCTGTTTCCTAATACGCCTTAACCGCACAGGAATGCCCGACTCACTGTTTGCTTTCCTTGAGAACAGCAGCATAAAAAAGATAGGCCTGTCGCTACACGACGACTACCAGGCACTCTGCAAGCGCCGCAAGTTCAAGGCCGGCAGCTTCATCGACCTGCAGAACGAGGTTGAGAAATTCGGCATCGAAGAGAAGAGCCTGCAAAAAATCTTTGCGATAATGTTCCAGCAACGCATCTCAAAGAGCCAGCAGCTGAGCAATTGGGAGAACGATGTACTCACCGACAAGCAGAAGCTCTATGCCGCAACCGACGCATGGGCCTGCCTGAAGATATATAACGAACTAAATAACAATTGAGCAAAATATGGAAAAAGCCGTAATACTGAAGCGTGGTAAAGAAGAGTCACTGCAACGTTTTCACCCCTGGATATTCTCGGGCGCCATACAACGCATCGAGGGCAAACCCGAGGAGGGCGATGTGGTAACAGTATACACCAACGACCACAAATTCATTGCCCGAGGACACGTGCAGGTGGGCAGCATAGCCGTGCGCGTGCTCACATTCAACGATGAGCCCATAGACCAGACATTCTGGAACCGCCGCATAGCCACTGCATTCGACCTGCGCGAGCGCACCGGTATATCATCACGCGAGGACAACAACACCTACCGTCTTGTACACGGCGAGGGCGACAACCTCCCCGGCCTCATTGTCGACATCTACGGCGACACAGCCGTCATGCAGGCCCACAGCGTGGGAATGCACGTGAGCCGCATGGAGATAGCAAAGGCAATGCAGGAGGTACTTGGCGACAAGCTCAAGAACATCTACTACAAGTCCGACACCACACTCCCCTACAAGGCCGACATAAACAAGGACAACGGCTACATCATGGGCGGCAATGCCGGCAACATATCAACCGAGTATGGCCTCAAGTTCCACATCGACTGGCTGCGCGGCCAGAAGACCGGCTTCTTCGTAGACCAACGCGAGAACCGCTCATTGCTTGAGAAATATGCCAAGGGACGCAAGCTCCTGAACATGTTCTGCTACACAGGTGGCTTCTCAATCTATGCTCTGCGCGGTGGCGCCGAGATTGTACACTCTGTTGACAGTTCATCAAAGGCCATTGACCTCACCAACGCCAACGTAGAAATCAACTTCCCCGGCGACACACGCCACACAGCGTATGCCGAGGACGCATTTGATTTCCTCGACCGCATGGGCAACAACTACAACCTCATAATCCTGGACCCACCCGCATTTGCCAAGCACCGCGACAGCCTGCGCAACGCACTCATAGGCTACCGCCGCCTCAATGCCAAGGCCATTGAGAAGATTCAGCCGGGCGGCATCCTCTTCACTTTCTCATGCTCGCAGGTTGTAAGCAAGGAGAACTTCCGCACAGCAGTGTTCACGGCAGCCGCCATGGCAAAACGCAACGTGCGCATCCTACACCAGCTCACACAGCCCGCCGACCACCCGGTGAGCATCTATCACCCCGAGGGCGAATACCTAAAGGGCCTGGTGCTGTACGTAGAATAATAAACAAAAAATCATCCGCATGCGGATGATTTTTTGTTACATACCGGTTCATTTCTTGGCAATTGTAATCTTGTAGGAATCGGGGCTTACAATCCATCCCTTTCCCTCCTTGTTACTGAATGGACTCTCAATGATATTAACAACCCCCTCATGATATATAGCAATATCATACCGCTCACTGTTCTTCCTGGCAAACTCATACTCATTGCACGACATAATGAATGAATTTCCTGTCATAGCTTTGACTTCGAGATACCTTGTCTCCAATGACCCTTTCTTGCAATAGGATATATCGTAATGCAACGAATCGACACCACTCTCCTTGTTAAGTATCTGAGACCTAGCGGATACACACTCATAATCCCCATTGTCACACATAGCCTCGAATGTCGCAAACTCAGCCTTCTCACCCAAACGATACTTTTCCTTGTCGGACACATATCCGCCCGATGATTTCCCCCTCTTCTTTCCGTCATTCCCATCGGACACCACAACACTTTTCAGCACACTATGCCAATTTTGCGGATAACGTATTTCTGCTTTAGGAGTACCCTCCGGCACGCCGCGGGCAGCTACAGTGTCGGCCTTACACAAAGAAGCAATCTTCTCCTCGAACAAACCCTCCAAGCCTTCAAACTTCGCAATCAAGAGAATCTCCTGATCAACACTTCCCACTGAAAGATTATATTTGTCCAATATCTCCCTATAGCCAGGCAAGATTCCTATCGGACACACGGATGCTGCAGGCAGTTCCCCGACCAAAACATCAAATTTATCGCTTATCAACTTCGCTATAATATCTTGAAGTTCGTCACGACTCTTGAACTCATGAGCAATTTTGGCAGCACAATCCGCATAAAACGGTTCGCTGAACCCATGACATTCATCCTGATATATTTTTATACAGTCCAAAGCATCCACTCCGTTTTTGATTGAGCCGGCACATTTTTGATACGACACCGATTTATACTGTTCAAAACAACCATTACGGTAGTTTGAAAAGAACTCCAAATAAAATCCTTCAAGGCCGCCCAACTCCTTTATCATCTGGCTACGTACAGAATCTTCCATACTCTCAACAAACTCATAAAGCTCACAGGGCTTCATGTCTGCAATGCCCGTAAAACCTACAGGAAGTTTGAGATTGTCATAAAAACCATTGATCTGCTCAACATACTTCTCCGAATCCAAAACATATCGCGACAATTCGGACACATCCAAACCCGATGGCACTAACTCTTTGTAAGCATTCCAAAACCGCACATCCACATCACTAAGTCCAAGCATTTTCAAGGTCTGAGCCCACACCTCGGGCGCAATATCCTTTTTAACTATGTACTCCAAGTATTGGATATCACTTGTTATGATATTCCTAAAATAGTTAGACATAGTATTGCTGGTCACCTTCAAGGCCATACACAGAATCTCCTTTATACCCTCGCAAAAAACAGGGTCCCTCATTGCTGCAGCACTGTCACTGTACTTTGAACATAATATATGATACTGCACAGAATCTTTTTCCTTAGTCACAAGAACATCGCCCTCCTGCATATCATATACGACATCAGGATTAGACGAAGTACCCCTATCAATCGTATACGATGCAGAGCAATATATCTGCAAATTTCCGGCCAGATTCCTAATCACTGCCATTGACTGTTTTATAAGAGGTTCATTCTTCATATCATCACCAATCCTGTATGCCAGAATGTATTTCAGCCTTTCAGTCAAGTATCGTCGCACATCATCTGCAAGCCCTCCGTTCTTTTCAAGAGACACAAAAGAGACCACAATCTTCTTTGCCAAATTTACTCCAAAAATACTGGCAACAGATTCCTCTCCCACGCGACTGCCAATCTCCAATTTCGGCAAGTCCGACAATATCGCTTGGGGCAGCTGGTCATTATCCCAATAGTACACATTTTCAATAGGATACCAATCCAATTTACCATTCTTCCTTGCCCAAACATAATTAAAACCGGCCTCTGTCCTTGCCTCTTTCAACTCTGCATCATCAGCTTTCTTGCTCTTTATAGCCTCACGCAACTCTTTATACCTTTTCTGCACCCCATTATCTTCAATCTTCTCTGCAAGCATGCTATACAATTGAGCAACAGGAAGATTAGCTATATCAAAATGCGCTCCCAAAGCAACCAACACAGCCTCGATCCTTGTCCGGTCAATCGACAAAGCATTTTCCAAAAAATTATAATCGACGCCACCGCCAAAAAGGGAAGAACGTATTATCGCATTCTGCAACGGCGCAAACTTATCATAATTTCTCAAACAATATGCCGAATAACTATATTTGACAGTCTCAACTTTAACAGAACGGTAGAAAAGGTTAATGTTATTATTCAGCAGATGTCTGCATACGCGTTCATCCGCCATAATCAAGCCTAATGCTTCGGTCAGTGTGAATGGATTAAAAAACTCCTTATAAGGGACATAGATATAGTTGTACTGTTTTGATACAGTATTGCCAGTATCAAATTTTTTACAGCAATCATTACCTATCTGGTTTTTATTATTCATATCCCTGACCGCATCCAAATAATCCCCCTTATCACCAAAGAATATGTTTTTCAACGGAACTCTCCATGACACGCCAAGTATATTATGCATGAAAGCAGATGCATCCTCCGGCGTTGGAGCATTCAATATACGCACCCATTCCGACAAGTCATTTTTCAGCCACCACTTTTCAGCAATTTTTTTGCCAAACAAACGATCATCGGAACCATCTTCACGCAAAAGAAGACTACTTGCGTTCATCATCTCGCCTTCTTCATTAATCAAATGCAAATCCGAAGAAAAGGGTGTTGAATCAGGTGTCTGATTCTGAAACTCCCAATAGAGCACTTCACACATACCGGCATAGTCCATATCTTTTCGGGACCACGTCTCTATTTTTCGACGGATAGCAGTACGGTCCCCATCCCTGACAGAAGTAATATCCTTCAATTTATTTGTGACACCACGAATATCAATTCCCCAAATTTTCTGCAACTCATCTACAAGACGTGAAGCTGCAGAATGTATGTTCAAGCATTTTGGAAGACGTGAATTTACTTTCATACTGAGAAGATAGACTGGATTTTCCAAATCTGCTTGTATAACATCTCCTTCGGCATCAACCAAAACACTCAAATTGACATCACATGGGGCACACTCAACCAACGATTTTATAAACGTAGCCCTTACAGACACATCCATTTTTTCACTCTTGGCAATCTCCTCAATATCATCCTTGACGACTGTAAGTTCTTTTGCCACAATAACGTCCGACAGGCACCCTTCACTGTCATTCTCATAGCATATCAAATGATTGCACAGCGCATTTTTTTGCCCAAGAAGAGCGATGTTGTCCTTCAGCCATCGTGCAATTTCGCTACCAAGCCACAATGCATTATCGCACGTTGTGAACCCCTTGCCCACCGTAGGAAATATCTCCACTTCACCGTTCTCTATTGCTTCCTTAATTGATTCGGCCAAAGGCAATATACCGCTAACGGAAATCCCCGCTTTTCTCAAATCCAACATCTTGAAAGGCTCCCATTCCCCACCGTCTCCCAAAAGATCTTTTTCGGCCAAATATCCCGACAGCCTGACAGCCACAGCCCCAAGTTCGCGCATGACCATACGGTTCTTATCAGAATCAACAAGATAATTTCGTGAAGCATCCAATTCAAAAGTTCCGTGGTATATTGCCGGGACACCCATGCTTACTTTTGTAGGGAAATATGAATATAAAACTGGGAAAACATCATTACGTGACATCTGATATGCGACAGCGACTTCGTAAGACCTGTCATCGGCCATTTTATAGCAAACAACAAATTTCGTCTCCATGTCATTGTCCAAGATTCTAACAAATCTTATGTCGCCACCCTCCTCTTTTTCACCAACCTTTTTAATTGTACGCGTTGATTCACCGCTGTTTTTGATTACAATTTCCTTGACACTCCTAAGGAACAGCAATACTGCACAAGGCAATCCCTGCATTTTGTCAGCAATATCCTTTACAACCCCTTGTTTGCAACGCACCTCAATGTCCGTTGTACAACGGTCACCATTACCGTCTTCATTAGCAGCCTCACCTTTAGAAACCGTAATATCATCGCGGCTAACCATGGGAATTGACAGGATTGCCAAAGGTACTCTTCCTTGCCTCTCTTCCTCAAATAACTTGCGTTCGTCACACACACTCCCATTCCACAACTCATCCCATTTCTTTTTTGCAATATTCTCACTAAAAGAGCATTTCACTCCATTGGAATGAATGGTTATCTCATCACCCCAATTAAGTAGCGACCTAAACCCAAGCCCCTTGTTTCCTATAGGTTTTACTGCCGAATTACTGTACTCACTACCGGTCTTTACAGAACTGAATGAGCGCATAATGGAGTACATGCCACCCTCGGTAAATGGCCTGTCACCCCAATTTTTTATATGAAAAACCTTATCATCCCCCAATTGCAACTCCACTTTTTGCGACCCCTCATCATCTGCATTCTGAATCATCTCATACAGTTCTCGTCCAGAATACTCTTGCATCATATCAAGTTCAATCTTTTTATCCTGACGTATTCGAGAACCCGCAAAAGACAATTGATTCACATACTCATTGGAATTAAGTTTGAAGCACTCACTATCTACTGTAATAAAATTCTTCATCATAAACTATAGACAAAAAAAATAAAGACTTATGAAAGATTGCGACAACAGCAATATAACACCATTCCAAAGTTAAGAATTATTTCTATTAATAAACAATAGCAGAGTTTTAATAATCAAAAAAAGACAGCAAATTGCTGTCCTCATGAGCCGAACTCCTTTACGAGAGCAAAGAAATTCTTGATTAGCGGCCTGCCAACCGAAAATGTCCGCTGACCCAGAAATTCATGGCACAAAAAACCACGAACCGTATAAAAACAAAAAAGACAGCTAATTGCTGTCCTAAAGAGCGGAACTCCTGCACAAACGAGAGCAAAGGGAAAACCTTTTCACTTTGCCGAGAGCTGAAAGGAGTCGCATTGCAAAACGAAGCTCGTAATTAGCCAACCATACTTATAAGACAGTATTCTCTGCTATAAGCATTATCAACCTGATAACCAACGCTTTCTGTTTTACGGGAAAATATCACATAAAAAAAATTGCAAAAAATATCTTTATTTCTTTGCAGATTTAAAAAATTGCACTACCTTTGCACCCGTTAAGCGAAACACACGCGGAAATAGCTCAGTTGGTAGAGCACAACCTTGCCAAGGTTGGGGTCGCGAGTTCGAGCCTCGTTTTCCGCTCTTTGAAATTTTGATTTTAGTTTGTAGAACACCGTTTGTGTTGCAAACGCGGAAATGCGTTGAATAATGCGGAAATAGCTCAGTTGGTAGAGCACAACCTTGCCAAGGTTGGGGTCGCGAGTTCGAGCCTCGTTTTCCGCTCAAAGGCAGTAATCTGTAATGCCCAGGTGGCGGAATGGTAGACGCGCTCGTTTCAGGTGCGAGTG
>JAZRGF010000321.1:0-1546 GCA_045644005.1 Bacteroidaceae bacterium
AGGAAAGACCATTCTAGGGCGTGGGTCGTAGGTTCGATAATTTCCAATGCTGAAAATGCCATCGGTTTCATGCAATATTTCAAGCCCGAGGACAAAGAGTGGCTTGAGCAGGCCGACAACAAGTACCGCACAGTCTACAATGCAATTCTTCTATGGGGAATGTACAACAGTTTCAACGCAACGCCCGAGACATATGTTGACGAAGAGACCAAAGAAGAGGTTGTGATTACACGCCTGGAATTGCGCGACACACCGTTGTTCGAGATGGGCGCCGGGAAGGAAGCCGAACTGTTTGCAAAACTCTACAACACGGAGTATGACAGGGAATGGAATAATATGCACAAGAACACTATAGAGCTTTTGGAGTTCACCAATGTTGACTACACCATAATCCTGCACAAGATGCTCGACCGTAGAGAATATTCCGTCACCCATGGCGACATAGACGATGAGATAAAGTGGATGTGCGAGAAACTTGGCGACATATACCGCTGGGGTTGCGAGCGCTTTGGGCGCTTCATCGACAAGGAGAAGGCAAAGAAGTATTACAACATTGCACTCATCACCGACGACAACCCGCTCGATGATGAAAAGCAATACCCGGAGTATGAGGATACACCCACAAGTTTCAAATATACCATTAAGGGCGATGCCGCCGGCGAGCTTAAAGCCTTGATAGAGGAACATGCCACCATGTCATTGGATAACGAGTTCGGCATTTATGCACCGGTAAACAAGATTATACACGAACTTGTGGGCACCGACCCCAAACAGCCCGAATACCGTGGAAATGTGCTTTATACATCGCAAGAGAACGGCGACCTCATTATCAAATGCGAAGCAAACGAACCCGAGGTGTTGGGATATGCCGTACTCAAGAGATACCCAACCCTTAAGGTTATCATTGAAGCGTAACGCAGTAGATACAATAACAAAACTATTAATTCATTAAAAAGTGGGAGAGCAAGGCTTGCGACAAAGTGCAACACCGGAGTTTACAAAGCGTAAATGAGGATTTGCACTTTGGCGTATAACACAGCTATCACACCTTATATTAATTCATTAAAAAGTGGGAACCATAAAAAAATGCTTCAATAAAAAGTGCAATAATATAGAAGTTGACCCGGCTCCTCTTTCATTTTTCGGGCAAGCCCTCAACAACACGTCTGAGCAAAGCGAAGTATCTCTGTTCTGAGTGGTTATGAGATCCTTCACATCCGTTCAGGATGACAAATTCGCGAATAATGTCAAACTGCTATATCATTACCATAAAAAGTGCAGATACAAGGCTTGGTTGTTTTTTTTGGAACAGGAGTTAACTTTCACATAAATGACAGTTACAAAAGAACAAGCGTAACGCAGTAGATGCCTTTTTAGAGAAGCAATGAGGATTTTTCCTACTAATAATAGGACAACCCCCTGCAACGATTAGGAATAATCAATTGCAGGGGGTATTTTATGCCATTACCTTTGCATCAGAAACAAACGACAAGAGTTTCACAAACAAAAACAGGTTTAACATTTAAATTTAAAAGCTATGAAAAAG
>JAZRGF010000322.1:0-1188 GCA_045644005.1 Bacteroidaceae bacterium
GGTTCCGTCGGGGAGCTTGTCATACATCTGTGCAAGCTGCTCGGTAAGACCAAAACTCAGGTTCTTGCCATAAGTATCCTCCTCTGTCATCAGAATGTAGAGACCGGCAAGCGCACTGTTGAAACCATTCTCGGTAGTAAAAAGCTCTTTTGCAGGCAAGTCGGTATTGGGTGTAACATCCAGCCACTCCGAGCAAGAAGGTAATGATACCACGCTTGCAAAAGCTACTATAATTATATAAATAATCCTTTTCATATTATTCTTGGCTTTAATCATCGGAACATAATTGAGAGTGAGAGTGTGTATGAACGAGCAAACGGATAGTCGAGACCGCGTTCCATCTTTATCGATGATATACGCGCGAGGTCATTTGTCGTAAAGTTCAATGCCAATACATCAATGTTTGCACGGCGCAGATACTTGAAGTCTTCACCGGTAAACCTGTAACCAACATTTAAAGTGGCAAGTCTCGCCTCGTTGTCGTTCATTATAAATCGTGTGCTGGCATATGTATTGGCACCTATGGGGCTGAAGCCCACGTAAGGAGTCACATCGCCCGGTTTCTCCCATCGTCCCTGTCCGGCACGGTTGTCAAGGTTGTATGCCACATTCTGGTTCTCAATCTTGTCAACAAGAGTCTGGTTATACAATACTCCACCATATTTATATGTAAAGCCGTGCGTACATGACAGATCCTTCCAGTTGATGCTTGTGGAAAGTGTTCCACTGACCTTCGGATTCAAATCGCCTACGGCTACCTTGTCGTTGGGATCCCACTTGAATGTTTTTGTTCCATCGCGCTTGAGGTAGACCTCCTTACCCGTTACCGGATCAACGCCCAACGAGCGCACCACATAAAGCGTAGTGGTTGACTCACCCTCGCGGTACTGTGGCAATGGAGCCGAAACCGAAGCCATCTGCTTTTCATTTTCTTTCTTCAGGAACTCCGACAATTTGAGAATCTTGTTCCTGTTGGCATTGGCATTGATTGTCCAGAAGAACTGCTTGCGCAAATTCTGCACGGCAACAACGTTCAACGTCACATCGTAACCTTGATTCTGCAACTCACCGGCATTCATCACCATTGTAGAGAAACCTGTTGATGGAGCAAGGTCGTAGTTGGTGAGAAGTTCCTTTGTGATGTTGTTATAGTAGTTGAAGGTAACATTCACACGGTTTTTCCAAAAT
>JAZRGF010000323.1:0-1740 GCA_045644005.1 Bacteroidaceae bacterium
CCACAATGCTTGATTGCAAGTTGCTGAATATCCTTGCAACCATCCACATTAACAGCTTCAGGTACAACAACCATCGTAACCTCGCGTACCTTCTTCAGGGCATCGAGTGCCATACCAACCTTGTCCTTGTCTATCTGGTTACCCTCAGCATATGTTCCGACGGAAACTATATAACACGTTCCGCCTCCATTTGCAAAGAACATCACCATATTGTAGTACAAGGTAAAATGGGTTGTCGGCTTAGCCACCTTGAGTGAAATACCATTTACAGGAGCACTGCAATAGAGCAAATCTTCAGCATCGGTTTCTGCCGGTTCTGCAACAGAAAGATTACATACAGGCAGCGGAGCTCCTCCAAAGTACTGAGTAAACTCGGTCATTGAGGTAATTTTCCAAGGTTTGTTTGCCAGGGATTCCGAACCGTTAACAGCCTTCTCTGTAATTCCGATGAAAGCGGGGATGGCTGTCGCGGCCTCGACAACTGTTGTTGAAAAGGCGTTCTTCTCTTGAATGTAAACGCCCGGGGTCTTCATTTGTGCCATACGCGTTAATGAAATTAGTTAAACAATAAAGTTTTCTGTAAATTCAGATTACATTTTCGTTTAAGGATTACTAAAAGTAGCAGACTTGTCTCAATTTATCCGCATCGCTTTTGAACTGTCCCGGCTTCGGATGCTCCACATTGCGCAGCAGTACCTGTTTCTGGCGATTGCTGTTCTCTGGGGTGGCAATCAGGTTTAACCGGAAGTCATAGCGTTCCCGTATCGGCACTGCTTCTTCCGATACGGTGCGGTATGCGTCTCTTCCAAATTCACTGGTCCTTTCTAATGTTTTAAATGTGAGTAAATTCTTATCAGTATCCATCTTAAGACGTTCCAAGAGAACCTCACGGTTGCTATTCTGCTTTATGATGATGTACTCCCAGTAACGTTCAGGAGCCTGAAATTTTATAGTATCATTCTTTGGCGAACCGCTTACTGCTGCCTGCCACACATCATCCGTCAGATGGAGACAGATGGTGCAGAGCGGCATCCCGATTCGCCTTTTATTCTTTGTATCAACTATAACTTCCGTAGCAAGGGCATTCCTATTAGCCAACGGCAGATCCAAACGGTAAGCTGCCGCAGGGTTGAATCCTTGCCACTCTGTATATAGCACAAATGCAGGGTCAGATATCGACAATCCCAATGCAATGGCATCGGAAGCGGTATCTACACCTGCACCGTCAGCATCGTACAATACCGTCCACTCGTTCTGTGCCGTCTGACGCAGCAGCAATCCACGCTGTATCATCAGTTCTTGACCCGATGGCAGAACTGCACACTGCAAGGCACGGCAAATACCTCCAACGAAGTAATCGTGCTCTATGCGGAAGTTGTATAATGGACGATAGGTACTCATATATCCAACATTTTATGTTTGAACAACCGTATTGTCTGCGGTAGAACCGCTCGACTTAATCTCATTGGAGTCTATAATCACTCCGGTAAGCTTACATACTACCGATGGATAGTATTGCCCACCCATAGTAGTCCAAATATTATGGAAATCGAACATCGAAACAGTCTCAAGCGTCAGCGTGTACTTCACATTGTCAATCGAAAATCGTTGATTCGACTGTATGAAAGCCAACGCAGTAGAGAATATCGATAATGATTCGGTATATTGCTTCTCCTCGAACACCGCAGCAAACATCACCTTCAGGTTCAGCAAGAACGGTGCGGCAGAGGCTGAATAACC
>JAZRGF010000324.1:0-4923 GCA_045644005.1 Bacteroidaceae bacterium
CATCCTGTATTGTACCATCTTCCATAACAACCTTTGCATGGCATGACTCACAACCAAAATGCACCTCATAGATAGTAGATGTGGTCGGTTTTGTTGCTGTTTCCAACTTCTTACTGTCAGTAAGGGCATTAATCAACGTCGTCTTACCGGAGCTGAACTCTCCTACCAGAGGGAGAATCAAATTCGCATTCTCCTGTTTAGAGCGCAAATCTATCATTTCCAACTCCGCAATGACATTTGCGAGTCCTAAAGACTCTGCTATTTCAATCAATTTTCCAACATTATTCATATTATCCAATCTTATCAACTTGAAGATACACTGTACTCAACGCACCAATGCGCTTGAGGTCTATTCCATACACACGCATAAAGGCATCGGCTACAGCCTGGCCGCCGTTGGTGGTCAACGGGTTGCTCATTGAGTTTGTCACTACATCGACCGACATTCCCGGCTCAATGCGTATTCCGCTTGTAAGCTTCATCTGTTTTACTGTTACTCTGAATAGTGGCATAGTAATAAATTTTAAAATTCTCTTTTAGCAAATATATGTTTATTTCTTCATCTTGCACGCAATTTTGTTAATTTTTGTCAACACAAAAAGTACAAGGGCACAAAAAAGGCGCAAGCTATTGCAATCTCTCAATCCATCGAAATACGGGCATCGCCAAACGCCAACGAGAAGATGAATAAAAGGAACAATAAACCCACGCCGTTTGGTATATACAGGCAATGCAGTCTTGCATTGTTGATATACAAAACAGATGAGCGTTGTGTTCTCTCCATCCCTTCTCTTACTTGAAATTGGCGATTTCGTATTCCGGGACAAAGCAAAAAAACGCTTTAATACTTTATGTAGTGACAGCGGTGTTTGCCGTCGCCATCAAAAGTAATACATTTTTTAACACAACGCTCATTCCGGCGTGTTTTTCTTGCGTAAATTTACGGCGGGGGCTCTATTTTATACACCAATTTCAAGAGGAATAAAACGCTCCGCTCAAAACTGTACCAAACAAAGCACTGTTTGGTTCATTTTATTGCAGAATGGTGGCTGTATGTTCATTTAATTTGTATATTAGCAAGCAGACTGCTACATTCGTGGCAAGAAAATAAACTATATGAATCCGAAACAAGAGATACTGCAAGTGCTTTTTGATGCTTGCGTGTTCACAGGCAATTTCAGCGAGCTTGGGCGAAGGCTTGGCTACGTCAATAATGGGCGCAGCACCATTGGGCGTGTGAGGAGTGGCTATAGCAACCTAAAGGAGAAGACACTCGATGAACTTTTTGAAAAACTGCACGAGGAGTATCTTATAAGCCCGGACGATATGGCCACACTTGCCGACAGCATTGCATACGGCAAGGACCTGTACCGTCAACTGCGCGAGGTATACGGCACGGGCAGCGATTGGCACGACATGGCATTCAGCGCCATTGTCACAGAGAACTATCAGGCCTTGCCAGGAATGGACGAGGCTGTGGGCATTGGCCTAAAAGAGATAAAGTTGCAGGAGCCCGATGTCTACTACGGGATGTTGTCCTTCTTCTACATTCTGTGCAAGAATATATCGCCCTACACCGGCAAGGGCAAAAAGGCTCTTTGCCGGCAGCTATGCGGGCTGAACGACCTGTTGACCGAAGCTTTTCCGGGCAGCACCCGCGCATACGAGTCTGCAAAAAAATCCATTGACATAGCCCTTGCCGATGAAAGACTTACAATTCTGAAACTTATATACAACTTGCGAGTTATAATAAGGGGGTATGCCGATGACACCTACTTCGAGAACTTCATTCGCGAAATGGGACATTTATTGGATGTTGGCGACGACTCTTTCTGGATTGTTCCCGGCGAGACATTCCACGCGGGGTGCGAAATGTGGTATATGAGCGTAATACCCACAAAATCGCACAAGCGAGGCACATACACGGCAATGAAACTGCGTGCAAAGAGCGCAAGCACCGACTCCTTCGAGCTTACCCAAGCATACCACTTCATGTTCCTAATTGACGAGGATTATGACAACATACACATTCTGCAAGCCTGCGACTTGCCAAGCGGGAAGACCGAATATGCACAGTACCGTTACGATGGCAACAGCCGCCTGCTGGAGCTGAACTTTGACGACGTTCCCGAGAAGACATTTAATCTGCCACCGGTATTGGAGTGCATAAACCACACTGCGCCAAGAACTAAGGACGAGAAGGTGTGGGCAAGGATTATAGAAAAATTCCTTGACGACAGAAGTGGGCAGATACTGCTCCAGGCAATCAACTCATCGGCCGACAGCAACATCGAGTACCTTACCGGCTACGAAGTGACAAATGTGTGCATAGACAGGCAAGAGGTCATAGTTTCGTTTGAGAGCGAGGCAAACGGCAGTGAGCAATACAGCATAGACATCAATGCCCACCCGTTCTTCAAGAGCCTGACAGTGTTTGAGTTTGCATCGGAAGTGCGCTACAAGGACACAAAGGAACTGGCAAGATGCTGGAATAACCTTGGGCAATATATCCCGCTGAAAGAGTTCACCAAGATAGAAACCACCACTCACGCATAGCTGTGCAGGCCGCCAAGCAACCAGTTCACGCCAAAGAAGGTGAACAGCACGGCCAGGAAGGCCACAATGCAGAAGATGTGGAATGCCACGGGCTTTGAAATAAAGCGCAGCGAGTGCGAGTGGAAGCCCATTGAACAGACAAGCAGCGTCACCAGCGCCCATACCTCTTTGGGGTCCCATCCCCAATAGCGTCCCCAGGAAAGGTTAGCCCACACGGCACCAATGAATATGCCACCGGCAAGCAGCAATGTAGCAGGATAGAGCAACAGGCGACCCAGCAAGGCCTGTTGCGCCCTTCTTTTTTCATCCTTTGTACACAGCGCAACAACTGCATTGACTGCAGTACAGGCAAGCAGTGCATAGGCAATTATTATAGTTGTTACATGGATGCCCAATAGAGGTGTGCGCAGTATTGGCTCTACATCACTCTTGCCGTCAAGGCCGATCGCTGCAACAACAAAAAACATAGCGGCAACAACAACGAGCAATCTACTCAATAGCAGAAAGCGCTTCTTGCGCCTCAAAGCAACAGCAAGCAACATTACAAAAAGAACAAGCAGCATAAGTGCCTCGGCACCATTGGTTGCCGGGAACACGCCACGCCCGTACCATAGTACGCACAAAAACAAGAAAGACACCGGCAGCGCTACCCACATTCTCCTGGCAAGAATTCCCAGAGACCAAGCATCCCTCTCTTTTTTTACAGGCACCTTTCCGCTTTCACCTTTCCGCTCTACTCCTTTAATTTGCAGCAGCAATGCATGGAATCCGCTCTTCCTGTCAAAGAAAAGCAACAGGAACGAGACAAACACCATAAGATAGCCCGCGTAACTTATTGGCCGGCCATAGGGGTCATGGGAGACAAGCAATGACACAACTCCCCCATTCACTCCCTTAATGCAGAATTGGTAGCCGTCTATTTTGGCCGGAGCATTCAGCGAGATAACGTACTCTGCCTGCACGGCTTTGCCGTCGGCAACAACACGTACAACGTAATCGCTTGGTGTTTCGACACCATCGGTGTAGAGAGTGTCGACACCGGCAAGCTGCAGGCGGAAAGGCAGTTTTTGCAGTGTGCCGTCACTCATCTCAAACATAGAGGCCGGAACACCGTCTTGTGCAACCACCATATCCCCACGCTTTGAGGTGAGCAAAGAGACCAAAGCACCAAGCAACACCAGCACAAACGATGCGTGCAACATAACGAGCGTGCCGCGCCTTTGCGTGCGTAGTATATACACGATGCCAGTTACTGCAAGCAATGCCCACAAGGCAATGAACCACCACGAGTGGTAGATATTTTCAATGGCGAAAGGTGAGCCACAGATATCCTCAATGACAGTTGCGGCAATTAGAACTGCCACAAGCACCGCAACTGCTCCAAAAGATATTATTTTAAGAAGTCGTTTCATACATCAGGCAGTGAGGTGTTCAAAAAGCACACGGACACCAATGAGCAGCAGTATTATTCCGCCCCACATCTCGGCACGCAGTTTCTTGGCAAAGCCATTGCCGAATTTCAAGCCCAACGCCAGACCAATGATGGTCATTACAAACGACACCAGGAATATAACGGCGAGCGGGTAACAGAGCGAAGAGACTGTGTGGTAACCCATGCAGGAGAACGAGATACCAACAGCCAAGGCATCGATGCTTGTGGCAATAGCCAGTGTAAAGATTACCTTATAACGGCGCGGGTTGAAACGCTTCTGTTCCTCTTCCTTGAACGACTCAATTATCATGCGTACGCCCAGGAAACCCAGGATTGCAAACGCAACCCAATGGTCCACACTCTCAATGAGCGTGCGGCACAAGTCGGTACCCCACCACCCCAGTAAAGGATTCAGAGCCTGGAAAAAGCCAAAGAGGAATGCCATTGTGAGCATTTGCTTCCAAACAACTTTTTTAAAGAATATTCCGCTTGCTATGGCAACGGCAAAGCAATCCATGGCAAGAGCCAAGGCCATGAACCAAACTTCAACATGTGTCATGTATGTGCTATATTTTAGGTAATAATATAAATGTTGACCCAACACTTCAAAACTCACCACTTGTGTCATATCGACCGTATGGGAGATATCTCATGTTTTGTTTTGGAGATCCCTCGTCACTGCGTTCTGTCGGGATGACATTACAGAGGTATCCTGGGTCAACAGCTATATCATTGCTATATTTTATACAAAAATACATTATTTATTATATATCTGCCGCAAAAAGCATAAAAAGAATTAAAGCTGTTGCAAAAACAAAAAAAAGCAAATACCTTTGCAGTCTCTTACAACTGGGGCTATCTGGATTTGACAGCGGGTAGAAAAGGTATGTAAGCACGCAGTGCATTGCCGGTTCGCACTATAATATGAGCAGGCA
>JAZRGF010000325.1:0-1287 GCA_045644005.1 Bacteroidaceae bacterium
ACCTGTGTAGGCAACACTTGCTGTGAGAGTCTCACCCGGCTTTGCAAAGAACTGCTTGCTTGTCTGGTTTACATACACGGTCTTTGGAGATGTAGGAGAGTTTACGACCTGTGTTGTACCACCGTTAGCCTGCAACTTGACTGCAGAGAGGAAACGGTCGTTACGTGTATAAAGCTGGTCCTGTCCGAAAGCGACCTGATAGTAGCCATAGACAAACTCCGACATCGGGTCATTGTTCACCTTGATGTCATCGATATAACAGATGGCATCCTCGGTGTAGTTGTGTGGTGACTCACAGTCGGGCACAACAACAAGGCTGTAGATTTCAATGCCACCGTTACCCTTGATTGGGAGAACAACGTCCTGCCATTTGTCGGCACCGATGTTCATTGTAGACATAGCCCAGAACTGCTCGGTCTCGGGCGACTGGTCCTTGCGCTCGGTGCGCTTACCCAAGCCCACAACCATCACGCGGCCGCCGTATGGACGATAGACCTTAACGTGAATGTATTTTGTGGTCGGAGTGAGTTCGAATGTCTGGTTCAAATCAACGCGAACGCCAAAGGTGTTTGAGCCATAGCGCGAACGCTGGATGGCAAGTATCTTTGACGATGGGTTGGGAGCTACGCCCAACTGGTCATCGACATAGGTCAAGTGGTTTTCGATAACCGCATAGTTGCCCTTGAGGACGCCGGTGCGGAAAGGAGATGCCTCCCATGTGTCATAGACACCGATAGACTTGTAGTCCTGTGTGTCGAATGTTATCTCTGTCTGCGCCGAAGCAAACATTGGGAATGCCAAAGCAGCAAGCGCAAATATGTTCTTCAATTTCATAGTCGTAATCTTTCAGATAATTAATAAACGCTTACTTTACTGATTAGCGGACAAGCGCGGCTGTCCTCGATAGTGATGCGTACACCCATAACATCATAGCCGGTGCCATAGCTGTTGGCTGTGTTGCTGTTGAGTGGGATTATGCGCTTGTAACCGACGGTTGTTGTCTGTACACCTGTTGCACGGCGTGTCCAGTTTACGCCATCCTGAGTTGTCTCGACTGTAAACTTCTTCACACGCTGACCTTTGGCGATGTACTCCATGAGCTCGACATAACGGATTGTCTTCGCCTCGTCCCACATGAGTGTGATGGTAGCCTCTGTTGTACCGTCGTTTGTAGCCCAATATGTATCCTTGTTACCATCGGTCATGTTAGTTGCAACATAGTTGCGGTTTGCACCGGCCTCGCGTGTCTCGCTGACAGCTACTGTTGCGCTCTTTGCGAAGTCATTT
>JAZRGF010000326.1:0-3420 GCA_045644005.1 Bacteroidaceae bacterium
CGGCATGATGTTTGAGCGCAGCGAGTTCTTGCCGCCCCAAGCATTGCGACAAGCAGCGAGCGGCGAGGTGTGAACCGACTGAAAGATGTTGCAAAGCAACTCTTGAACAAAGGAAGCACCGAATGCCGTACACGACTGCCCCGTTTTTGGTACTTTTTTCAAAAAAGTACAGAGAGAAAGACTTGAAGAAGAAATAAAAAATAAACAATTAAGGTTGAGGACTGCTGTAGAATTTGACGGCGAGCGAAAGCGAGTTTTTTGTCCCCCAACTTTTTGCAGGTGAGCCACATTCCCTTCCTTCTTCCATTTACTTCTTTCTATTGACGTTCACTTCGCTGGTTTAACTAATTGTTGTTAAGTTTGTTAAGTGATGACATTTCACTGTTAACATAATTTAACAAAATGGGGGGGGGTAAATTCTTTGTTTATAACTACTTTTGCAGAAATAAAAACAAATTATCTAACACTAAATTAAGTTATATGAAGAAACTTTTACTCACAATTGCCGCTGCATTCCTTACGTTGGGTGCAATGGCGCAGAATGTTGTTACAGAAATCAACACAGAAAATCGTTACACACTTGAGTGCCGTTCAAGCTACGCACACAGTACAACACGTTTTATCGGCATTAACGATAATGGAGTAATCAACGGTCAGTCAGCAACATCGGCTTATGTCACATTCGAGGAAGGCGACGAAGCCGGCCGCTATTACATTAAAGTCGGTGAAAAGTACATCAACTGCGATGGTACCAACCTCTCGGCAAGCACAGAGAAATCAACCGCTTGGATTCTTGGCACTGTAGGCAACACCGTAACATTCAATTACCCCGGTTCTACCAAGTATCTCAACAACAATGGAACAACCTGCACTGATGGTACCATAACAGGCTTGCAGGCCAACAACCACCCAAATGGCCCCAATGAAAGCAATGCCTGCTCTACATGGGAGATGAAGGAATACGAAGTATCATACCTTACACAGGTTACAGCAAATGATTTGATGAGCAGAACTGCACCAACAAACATTGCAATAAAGAACCTATCTTACACAAACAACCGTTGGTTCGTGGGCAACACTGGCGCAGCACCTTATAGCGCAGAGGAGTTCACAAACGATGCAATCTTCGTTTGGGAGCCTGTACAGGCAGGCGTTGCAGGTTCATACTATTTGAAGAAGGGTGATACATACATGCAGACATCATCACCAAAGGATTTTGGAACAATTGACAATGCTGCAGTATTTACAGCAACAGCACCAGGTGTTGACGGCACATTCAACGGCGACGGCGACTCAAACCTTTACATCACAGGCAGCAACGACGCTAATCTTGTACGCTTTGTAAAGGGCAGCAACTGGATTAATATTCAGAATGGTGCAAGCGGCACTCCTGTTTATAACACCGGAACCGGCGGTTGGACCATCCACTATGTATATGAGGTTGCAGAAGTTGCTTCATTCAAGGCTAATATCAGCGGTGCCGGCTATGCTACATTCTATGCACCTGCCGAGGTTGAAATCCCAGAGAATGTAAAGGCATACTACATTACCGAAGGAAGTTTCAATGGTGAGAAAGTAACATTGACACAGATTGAGAATGTAATCCCTGCAAACACAGCCGTTATCCTTGAGGGCGCAGAGGGTGAGTACACTTTCAGTGTATCAGAGACTGACGCAGCAGCCGTAAGCGGCAATCTTCTCAAGGGTACAGTCATCAACACCAACATCATTGGCGATGCCTATGTACTTGGCGTTGTAGAAGGTGAGACAGGTCTCTACAAGGCACAGATGAGTACAGTAGCCTTGAGTTCTGCTTCAGGTTCAGTAAAAGTATTCCTGAACAACGCATACAAGGCATACTTGCCTGCAAGCGCAGTTCCTGCAGCTGCTAACGGCGCTGCAAACTTCAGCTTCCGTTTCGGCGATGGCACAACCGGCGTTGAAGAGGTGAAAAGTGAAAACGGAAGTGTGAAAACTATTTACGATTTGCAGGGTCGCAAGCTGGAGCGCATTGTGGCTCCCGGTATCTACATTGTAAATGGCAAAAAAATGCTGGTTAAGTAAAGCCTCACCCTAACCCTCTCCCAAGGAGAGGGAACTGAAGCCCCACCTAACCTCCCCCTGAGGGGAGGAATTTAAAGGGACCAATATTAAAGAGTAATAACTTTTCACTTAATTAAATAGAGTGAATTAGAAAAGTCCTCCTAACTCTCCCCATTATGGGGGAGACGGAGGGGGCCACTTATACGACATATGAAGAAGAATTATGTATCACCTCTTGCATCAGAGGTAAACGTTGCAGCTGAGTCAATGCTTGCAGCTTCATTGCAAATGCACAGTGACAAAACAGTAGATACCTCAAACGGTGGTCAGCTCGGTGGCAACGCCCGCGGTGAGTGGGGTAACCTTTGGAACTAAGTTCCAGGAACCCCACGAACGAAGTGGAGACACGGAGTGGCTCCTTTGATGCGTGCAGAGGTTGGTCGCACGTAGCGTGGACATCGGTCACGCCGTGCGGGTCTCGTTAAGCCACGCATCAAAAATAGGTCAATTTGTGGAATTAATCCACAAATTGACCTATCGGCGAGTTTTGCAGCAATAGGTCGCGGGCAGCGCAGACATAGGTTGCGCCCCGCGGGATGCGAAAACACTAACCAGCGAGTAAGAACCAAGCTTGCTTGGGTTTTGCAACGAGTGCAGTTGTGTTTCAACATAGTTAAAAGCAAAACGGGTCAATAGGGTAGCCTCTGGAACCAATCTTTGACAACATGCATTTACTTTTTATAAAGTAAATTTTCTCAATTAGTTTTAGTTGCGGAGCAGGCCTTTCCGGAGACCTGCTCCGTTTTTTGAAAAAAAACATTTAGATTGTAAATAACGTGAGTTCGATATAAGCTAAATCAAATCGCGAACCTGTCATCCCGACAGAGCGTAGCGACGAGGGATCTCTGAATCCGCGAATAATGAGATTCCTCACACAAGGTTCGGAATGACAAAATACACTAAATTTTAGTATAAATTCTTATATCGAACTCACGTTAAATAAAGTCATATTTTTTTTTACATTTGAGATAAACCTCGAATATAGTTTCGCTCGCAGTAAAAAATATTCAAGTAAACTTGATATTTCTTGCTCGCTTATTCGTATATTTAGCTGATTTTATTTGTAAACAAAATACAAAACCGATAATTAGTATGAATAAAAAGAATGCATTAATGCTTTTCGCCGGTATCCTGCCTGTCGTGGCTACAGCACAAGATCGTCCTAACATTATATACATAATGTGCGACGATATGGGATACGGTGATTTGGGTTGCTATGGTCAACAATTGATTTCTACGCCCAACTTGGACAGAATGGCTGCTGAAGGTATGCGCTTCACTCAAGCTTATGCCGGTAGCCCGGTGAGTGCACCATCG
>JAZRGF010000327.1:0-11586 GCA_045644005.1 Bacteroidaceae bacterium
GCTCCAGGGCACAATGTTTGAACTACCATCGCAGTGCATACCCCAGTTCTTTGTTGGAGTAAGGTCAATATTGTAGCAACCTTTCAATCTTGGGTGTTCGGTTACAGTGAACTGTGTCACGGTGTTGCCGGTCTTCCACTGGACATTACGGCCGGTCTCATACTGCACATAACGCTGTGTATAGACGTTCTGGATTGTAAACTTGCCATCATCGGCAGCGTTGAACATCCACATCTCGTGGTAGTCTGTTGCTGTACCTTTTGATGCGCACGAAAGTGTGTGCAGGATTGGGCTCTCCGACATCACCGTACCATACTTGGCACTTACAATGCGGTAGACCTTTCCGTCCTCAACCTGTGCCATGGCAAAGGTTGCAAGCATTACAAGGAATGCGGTTAGTAAAGATTTCAGTTTCATATTACTTAAGTTTATAAAAAATGTATCAAGCAAGTTTTCACGGTGCAGACATTTCGCCGCACCAACCTTTTTATATAATATATAACCTTGCAAATATAGCACTTTTTTCCTAATTATTTTTACCCCCCCCTATTTTTTTTCATTTTATGCTAAAACTTTTTATTTTTCACGCTTTTTTCTTGCGATTTCAAATAATTATAACAACCTTTGCGTGATTAAATACCGTTCCTGTGCAGGAAAGCGAAGTAGTCATCCGGCAACGCATTGAACACCAACGGATAACATCTTCAACAGCACGGTAACAACACTTGTAATCAAGAGATTTTTACTTTTTATATTTATTAATTTTTTACGCTATGAGAAAAAATTTATTTCTAACTCTTGCTTTGGCAGTTGCTTCATTTGCAGGTGCCAACGCTCAGGAATGGTCTCTTTCTCTTGGAGCCGGTGACGGCCTTCCAGGCGAGAACGTGCAGAAAGGCACAACGACCGTTCAGGTGTACAAATCGGATGTCATCAAGCCAACCGAGGCTTTGACAACCCTTCGTTTCACCGTTGCACAGAACTACAACGGCGAGAAGCCAAGCGGCAACAACTTCGTTACAGCCCTCAGCGAGTTGGTTGTATATGCTGCCGATGGTACAACAGTTATCCCTTACACAGCCACATCAAACGCTGACCACAACACACTTTCGGGTGGTACCGACGGTGCCGGTCTTGCAGCTTTGAACGACGGCAATTGGAACAACTACTGGCACTCATGCTGGAGCGCAACAGGTGCTCAGGCAGACTACCACCACCTTGAGCTCACATTCGAGGCTCCTATCAGCGAGTTCGTACTCGAGTGGGGTGCACGTCCGGGTAATCCAAAGAACGCTCCAATGCTCGTTGGTCTTACAAAGGGCGGCGTTGACTATGTTCCTTACTCTGATTGGGCATTCACAGCTGGCAACGAGATTACATCAATGGATGCTCTCTTGGGTGCACAGTACTTCGTAATGAAGAGCAACGTTCCTGTTGAGTACCACACATACGTAAACAACCACGAAAGCACAGAGGGTGCATTCGGTACACAGACAACAAAGGAGCCTAATGTAGGTCCCGGTCCACAGTACGTCAACGCTGCTTCTGTAGCTGAGGCTGCTGCTCCTGAATATGCTATCCAGCTTATCCCTGCCGATGGCGGTTACTACCTCTACTTTGTTACAGAGGGTAAGTTCCTCAGCAAGAACCCAACCGACAACGCATACAACGGCGCTAACGGCGGCCAGGGCAAGACTGCCAAGATGAGCGATGCAGCTATCGTTAACATTAAGGAGGTCAACGGCAAGTTCGAGATGTGGTATATGATGGAGTACAACGGCGAGGAGGTTGAGATTCACATGGGTGCAACACCTTCATCAGGCGGTTTCAAGAACGTAGACAAGGCGCGTTACGTCTTCTACAAGGAGGGTCACCCCTACTGCTTGAACTATGCATACATCATTGCCTTTGACTGGACACTCCAGGAGGTTTCAATGAACTACCCTGCAAAGTACGCTTCTATCCCAGTACGCAACGCCATAAAGGAGGCAAAGGGCATCTACACATTCATGGACAGCGTAGCTGTTGAGGGTTACGAGGAGGCTTACGACGAGTTCGAGATTGTCCTTGGCGAGACCGAGAGCAACTACGCAGCAGGCGCATACACCGAGATTGAAAGCGTGTTCGCAGCCGTTGAGGCATTGAACGACGCTATGGGTTACTATGTTTACTCAAAGATTCTGTGGTATTGCGATGTATATGAGGGCGAGTTCGTTGACGAGTACGAGGACCAGTGCGTGTCATCAAGCACTCCGGTAGAAGGCTGTTACACAACCGAGGCTTATGAGCATATCATGAATGCCCTTTTCGGTAGAGCTTGGGAGTTGTACGACGAGGCTGAAGCGAACCCATATGCGCTCCTCAACGACATGAAGACATTCATCAACAATGCCAAGGGCGAGCTCGATGCATTCTTTGCTTCAAAGATTGAATTCGTTACCTTGCCAAAGGTTTACACAAGCGAAGACCCACACCATACCCCACTTGGTACAAAGGTTGACAACAAGCGTTGGGATTGGGAGCAGTTTGTTACTCTTGGCGAGCCTGTTGACGGTATCCGCTTGACATTCCTCGAGACAAACGTTGGTAACGCTGCAAGCGACGGTAAGTTCCAGAACTTCCCAATGGTAGCACTCTCAGGCCTCGAGATTCTCGACGAGGAGGGTGGCGTACTTGCCCTTTCCGAAGCCCTTGTAACCTCTAACTCTGAGGAGACACACGAGCGTGAGGGCGGCAACGGTACCATCGACAAGCTCTTTGATGACGACACAGCTACATATTACCACTCAGCTTGGGGAGGCGGTGCACGTTACGACCAGCCATACACTTATATCTACCTTGACGTGAAGTTCCCAGAGGGCGTTTCACTCTCAACATTCACTGTAAGAACTATCGGTCGCGAAACCGCATCTTTGGCTCCCGGTACAGTATGTATCTCTAACTACGGTCAGGAGTACGATCCACTCATCTTCCGTGAGAACCCATACGAGGTAAAGATTGTAGAGCAGATTACAAATGTCGCTGACATTGAAGATGGTGGTATCTACGTTATCAGCGGTAACCTCCGCGTGAAGACACAGGAGGCAGCTCCACGCTACTATGCAGGTTCAGCTCCTTACCACACAAACGTTAAGGCAGCGGCTAACGATCCTTGCGTTTACATGTTCAAGAAGGTTGGTGACAACTGGAACATCATCAGCTTGGCAAATGCACAGTACTGGGCATTGAACAAGACTGTCAGCGAGAATACAAACGAGGAGACCGGCGAGACAACAACAAGCACAAGCTGGAGCACCGGTTTGACAGTATATCCTTCAAATGCAGCTCCTATCAAGATTGTTCCTTCACAGAACCTTGAGAACACATTCGTATTCTACAGCGACATCGAGGACAACGAAATCGAAGCTTCTTTCTATTGGGAGAATGCAGACCAGACAGACTCTGTAAGAGTTGCAGAAGGCACAGTTAACGCTAACAAGTTCGTCTTTATGGACTGGGATAGCAATCTCGCAGGCCGTCCATGTGCAAGCGTTCTTCCTGGTGATGTAACATACGGTAAGGATATCCTCAGCGCACACGCTATGTTCGAGGACTTCAAGAACGGTGACGGTTACAGCGCAGGTGACTACCTCCACTTCAACAAGGCTAACGGTGAGGGTGAGTGGAACATCTACAAGGTGAACATGGAGGACGAGTACTACTTGTGGGCTAACGGTATTCCAGCTACATTGGAGTCACTTGGTCTCATCGTAGGTAAGGATCCCGGTTGCATCAGCGGTGACATTGCAGCTCTTGAGGCAGCAGTTGACGCAGTTGAGGCTGTTATTGAAGAGGAGAACAAGGAGGGTGCACAGGCAGCTGTGGAGGAATTCGTTGCAAATGTTTACTTGGCAGAGAACGCTGAGCGCGTTGAGGTAATGGATGGTTACTGGTATGCTATTGAGAGCGCTTACACAGAGTACTACAAGCAGCAGAACAAGATCAAGGCTATCTACGCTGACGCTAACGGTCTTAATTGGATGGATGCTCCTGCAGCATACAACCGTGAGAACGCACAGTTCGTATTCCAGTTCCAGCAGTATGACGGCGAGAACGACCCAGAGGGTCACGGCGTTCCCGAGGCTGAGGCTAACAACGTGTTCAAGATCTACAGCGACGTTGAAGAGATGTATGCAGGTACAGGCGGTGGTACAACTCAGGTTGCTATGGCCGATGACTTCAGCGCAGCAGTTTATGTTGTTAAACCTATCCAGGCTAACATCTACACAATCTACGCTATCGGTTCAGATCCTCTCCACACAGCAGGTCACGGTAACGGTGCCGGTTCACAGGGTACAATCGTTAACTGGACAGGTGGTGCAGGTACAGCTTCTTCATGGACAATCCGTTTCGTAGACGACGCAGAGGAGACTTCTATCTCTGACCTCGTTGTTGAGGGCGCCGAGGTTGTTTCTGTAGCATACTACACAGCATCTGGTGCTGCTATCCCAGCTCCTGTAAGCGGTGTCAACATTGTTGTTACAGTTTACAGCAACGGTGTAATTGAGACCAAGAAAGTTTTGGTGAAGTAATTCACCAGAACTTAGACACACGAGCGGCAATAGTCACGCGAAGCACGGGCAAAGTTCGTGCCGCGTGGGATGCCAAATAAGCGAGTGATGTCAGTGGTAACTTGTTAAGTAATTAATCAAGTAAATCCATAAAAGATAATGGCGACCGCAAGGTCGCCATTTCTTTTTGCAGTAACATTGTTGGATTCAAAGACCACAAAAAGCGGCTCACTTCAAAGTCTGGGGGAGCAGTATTGAGAATTACTATTCTACGCGCCTTTTCATTTCAAAAGGTAATTCGTCGCTGAAAGCGAAAGGGCAGCGTTGGGAGGCACAGTGAGCAGCCGAGCAATGCTTGGAAACAGGTGGCATGATGTTTGAGCGCAGCGAGTTCTTGCCACCCCAAGCATTGCGACAAGCAGCGAGCGGCGAGGTGTGAACCGACTGAAGAATATTGCAGCAGCTAATGCTGATGCAATTTGTGAACAAAGGAAGCACCGAATGCCGTACACGACTGCCCCGTTTTTGGTACTTTTTTAAAAAAAGTACAGAAAGAACGACTTGAAGAAAATACAAGTGAACAATTAAGGTTGAGGACTGCTGTAGAATTTGACGGCGAGCGAAAGCGAGTTTTTGCCCCCTATAGTTTGCAGGTGAGCCCAAAAAGCGGCAAGGAGACAATGTATGGCAGGGATGCAATATTGAACGCCCAAAAGATCCAAAGGGGCAACAACATCGGCAAAGAGACAATGCATGGCAGTAGTAGGATACCCTTTTTGCCCTTAGCGCCCTTAGCGCCCTTTTTGCCTTTACCGCCCTTTTTGCCCTTTTCGCCTTTAGCGCCCGCTTATAAAACAAGCACCCTCGGAGCACAATCAAGTCGCTCCGAGGGTGCTATATTAATATCTGTTCAATTATTTACTGCTTTGGCATTACAAAGCGATAGAGATTACAACCGATAAAATTACCGGCTACAAGGCAAGGATAGAGCACGAGAATATCTACAAGATGTGCGCCTGTATATGATAGCGGGGTCGCCATGTAGTAGAAGGCATCGGCAAGGCAGTGTGGAAAACCGCAGTTGATGAAGAGGGGTACACCAAAGAGCAACACCAAAGGCTTGCCTTCTCGTGCAAAAGTCACCACGGTTGTCATGATAAAACCACAACCGATAGCCAACAGACCGGCCTTCACAGGCCCTATTGCCAAGCGACCTTCAAGGATTGCCTGCGCCGAAGCACCAAGCTCCAAAGGCGAGAAGCGCGTGAAGAGCGCAACAAGCATACAACCCATTACATTACCGAAGAGGATGAACAACAGTTCACCTATTGCCTTGAGCCAACGGCTACTGCCGTCCTCGTTACGCAGCTCAACAAAACCGGCTGTACCGGTATAGAGTTTGAGCTTGTAGTTCACCACAGTCAAGAGGCCGAACGAGAAGAGCACTGCGCCTACAATGTCCTTATAGGCCAAATATCCCCAGCCGGCGATGCCTACTGCTATTCCTGCCAAAAGGGAAGAACGAAAAGTGTTATTCATATATTAAAGTTTTTATTTATTTTCAAATCTGTAGCTTTTAGGAATGGTGTTGGTTTCTACAACTTAATAATCCCGGCTATTACACCAACCTGCCGCTATCGGCAATCATTGAGGGCACAGCGTCATTGAAGGCGCGCTCCTGCATCAACTGCTCAAGAGCGATGTGCATGCGGTAGTTCCAGCAGTGGTCACGGTTCGACGGCACGTTGATGCGCTCGTCGTCATAACTCTCGCGGCGCAGGCGCTCGTCCATTGCCATCCAGTCCTGCCAAGCAAAGAGCGCGAAGGCCGATGGCGCTGCAAGATGCTGCGCAAGGATAGCACGCGCCACACGACCGTCCATCTCAACAGGTGCCTTGCCGTCGAAGCCCAGCACGCAGTTATAGAACTGCTGCGAGAGAGCCTCGTCCTCGCGCCACCAACCGCGCAGGGTACTCATGTCGTGGGTCGAGGGTGTTGCCACCGACAAATAGGGGTAATGCTCGGGGCTGGCGAATGTCTCGCCATAGAGCTTTGGCATTCGTTGTATCTCGAGCGAGAGCACCTGCAGGTTCTTCATCACCCATGGCACGCAAGCCGGTATCATACCCAAATCCTCGCCACATGCGGTCATTGGAGTAGAGAGCAAAAGCGGTGTGAGCTTTCGCATACCCTCACGGTACCAGAACATTGTATGGCGGTTGTAGAAATAGTCCTCGTATATGCGGTCATAGGCTACGCGGTCACTCTGTAGGAGCTGTGCATAAGCCTCGGTATCACTGCCAAGGATGCGCGGAACGAACATCGCAGGCTCGTTGAGGTCGCGCATGAAGAGCACATTGCCGTATATGCGTTGCAGTGCATCCTTCATGGCCTGCGGCAGCTTTGGTGTGCGCTCATAGATGTAATAGGCCAACATGTTGGCATTCTCCATTTCGGGTTTGAAACGATAAGTACCGGCGCCTGTTGCGTCAAAGAAAGCATCGACAATCTGCTTCACCTTGCGCGGGAAGTGCTTCTTGAGCAGAGCCTCATCAACATAAGGCGCAGTGTGCAGTGCCTCATCAAAAGCAAAGCCCGCAGCGGTAATCTCCTCTACCGTCAATGGGCGGTTGGGTGAGAAACTGCCGGCAAGGCCGCTCTTGGCTGTGCGCGGAATCTCCCATATGCGGAAGAAGCCCAGTATGTGGTCAATGCGGTAGGCATCGAAGAAGCACGACATGTACTGCAGACGGCGACGCCACCATGCATAACCGTCACCGGCCATCACCTGCCAGTTGTATGTGGGGAAACCCCAGTTCTGTCCATCGGCAGCAAACATGTCGGGCGGTGCACCTGCCGAAACGGAGAGGTTGAACTGCTCGCTGTCGCACCACACATCCACTCCATTGGGAGCTACGCCAATGGGGATGTCGCCTTTCAAGGCCACTCCACGGCTGTTGGCATAGTCATGGGCTACAGACAACTGTGTAAAGAGCAGATACTGCACATAGCTGTGGAAACGCATCTCGTTCACAGCATCGGGGTACTCGGCAACAACACGCTCCACGGTGGTTGCGTCATAGTGCGAGTACTCGCCCCAATCCCATATATTGCTATGCAGGCGCGACGAGAGGAAACGGAAGAGCGCATAGGGCTTGAGCCACTGCTGCTGTGCAGCCTCAAAGGCACGGTAACCCTCGCTTGCCATTACATCACTGCCTACCTCGTCAAAGAGCTCACGCAAGTAGTTTATCTTCAGGCGATATGTCTTTGCATAGTCTACAGCGGGCAGCGCATTCAAAGCCTCGCGCTCCTTCTGATAGAAGGCATTGCGACGTGCCTTTGAGAGCGAAGGCAGCTGCGACATATCGGTATATATCGGGTTCAACGCAAAGACCGAGACACAGTTATAGGGGTAGGAGTCTTCACTGCCGCCCCGCACGGTGGTGTCGTTGACAGGGAGGAGCTGCAGAATGTTCTGCCCGGTAGAGACAAGCCAGTCGGCCATCAGCTTGATGTCGCCGAAATCACCGATACCCCAACCGTGGGCCGAGCGCAGCGAGAAGAGCGGTATCACCGTTCCCGCAATGCGCAGCGACGGTGCATCAAAGGAAAGAGCATTGAGCTGATAGAAGTAGTTTGTACTCTGCTCGAAGTTGGGAAGCAGAATGTGACGGTTATCGCCACTCTCCCAGCGTACAGCGCCGTCCTCGCCCACTGCAATGAACTTGTAGTTGAGTGCTCCACTCCACAATGTAGCCACGTCAAAGGTGACGCTCCAGCGGTTGGGCACACGCTGCTGCATTGGCAAGGCACGGGCAGGTTCCCAGGCACCGAGCACATCGGCATCGCCCACAAGGTGCAGGCGCTCGCCACTGCGCAAGCCTGTTGCATAGACCGAGAATGTCACGCTGCGGTTATACCAATTGATTGAGGGCTCGTCGAGCCTTGTCTCTGTCTTGTCAAAAAAGCGGAAGAGGTTTGTACGGGCATAACAACCGGCAGGCGAATCGAGCCACATGTCATGCACGATATAATTGCGGTTCACGCAGTTGAAGCGGAGAGTGTGTGGTGTCCCGCCCCACTCGCCGCACAGGCTCTTACCGTCGAGGCGAAGCTCATAGCCATAGTTCATGTCCTTGTAGCAGTCATCGGCCTCAAGAGAGCATTGCCACCACCCTTTCTGCACCTCGCGCAACGGGAGCTCACCCGCTGTTGCAGTGCCATTGCCGCGCAAATTATAGCACAGATATACTGTTGCGCCGTCGCTGATATCGTATCTTATATTTAATTCAATATAATGCATTCTTACATTATTTATAGACCACGCGAAATTACAAAAAAAAGTCTCTACTTCATCACTAAAGCCGAAAAGTTGTATAAAATTATTATAAAATAGGTAATAATATAGATGTTGACCCAACACTTCAAAACTCATCATTCGTGTCATATCGACCGTATGGGAGATATCTCATGTTTTGTTTTGGAGGTCCCTCGTCACTGCGTTCTGTCGGGATGACATTACAGAGGCATCCTGGGTCAACTGCTATATCATTGCTATAAAATATATCAAAGCTGCCAAGATGATATCTCAAACAACATCTAAAAAATGTCAAAATATCTTTACCCACTTTTGCCGTTTGTAATAAATGCAGTATTTTTGCAAAAATTTTCTCTGTTCCGGTGTTTTTGCAGAACTTCGCGGCAGAGTTACCTGTTTATGAGAAACATTTTCCGCCACACAAAGAACCTGATATACCTTCTGTTGCTACTCATGGCCGTTCCCACAATGGCCCAAAAGAGCGGCAAGAAGCCCTTTACCGTTGTCATCGATGCCGGCCACGGCGGTGTGGACCCAGGCGCCCTTGGCAAGAAATCACAGGAGAAGAACATCAATTTCAAAGTATCGAACAGACTGGGACAACTGATAAAGGAGGCATACCCCGAGGTGAAGATAATCTACACACGCACAACCGACGTAAAGATTCCGCTTGCAAGGCGTGCCGATATTGCCAACAAGGCAAATGCCAACCTGTTCATCTCCATCCACTCCAACGCAAGCAAGAACAAGAGCGCCAATGGATGCCAGACATTTACCCTGGGCGCAGGCAGCGATGCCGAGGCAAAGGCTGCAGCTATGTACGAGAACGAAGTCATCCTATCCGAGGAGAACTTCGAGGAGACATATAAGGGATTCGACCCACGCTCGAGCGAGAGCTATATAATCTTTGAGCTAATGCGCAGCCATGACATGGAGCAAAGCGTGAAGCTGGCCGAAATGGTGCAGAAGGGAATGGTAAAGAACAGCGCACTCAACGACCGCGGCGTGTCATCGGCCGGTTTCCTTGTGCTGCACCGCACAGTGATGCCAAGCATCCTTGTGGAGCTGGGCTTCATAAGCAACAGCAAGGACGAGGGCGTGATAGCATCGAAAGAGGGACAGGAGAAACTGGCAAAAGGAATATTCAACGGCTTTGCCGAGTATTATGACCTGTACGGAAAAAGCAAGGAGGAGCGCAAAGAGATTACCACACAGCAACAGCCTGCAAAGCAGAAGAAGAGCACAGCAAAGAGCGGGAAGCCGGTATTCAAGATACAGATAATGACAACGGACAGCGAGCTCAAAAGCAACGACAAGCGCTTCAAAGGGCTGAAGGCCGACTGCTACAAGGAGAAAGGATTCTACAAATACACACACGGCGAGAGCGAGGACTATAACGAGATAGTGAAGCTGAAGAAACAGATTGCCGACAAGTTCAAGGATGCATTCATCATTGCATTCCTTGACGGAGAGAAGATAGACACCCGCAAAGCCATTGAAATGTTTAAAAACCAGACAAAATGAGCAAAATAAAATTTTCACGCGAACTGATAGTGGGAGTATTGGGATTGACAGCAATGTTTGTCATCTACTTCCTTATCAACTTTTTCAAGAGCATAGACATCTTTGACGACACCGACAACTACCGCATTGAGTTCACCAACATTGGCGAGCTCACCAACTCGGCACCCGTATACATCAACGGTTGCAAGGTAGGTAACGTAAGTTCAATAGAGCACAACTTCAACGTGAGTGACACCGTGTACCTGACAGTGAGCCTGAACCAGGGACTGCGCCTCCCCGAGGGCAGCTACGCACAGATA
Source organism: Bacteroidaceae bacterium (assembly GCA_045644005.1). Lineage (GTDB taxonomy): Bacteria > Bacteroidota > Bacteroidia > Bacteroidales > Bacteroidaceae > HGM04593. Next base: position 10,695 of record JAZRGF010000327.1, read on the forward strand.
CACAACAAGCTGATGGGCGGAAGCACCATATGCATTGTCATGGGCAAGGGCGCAGGCACCATTGAGCCTGGGTCTACACTCAAAGGAGTGCTGGATGCCGGTGCGATGGGCGAGGTAGGCAACATGGTGCCGCAGATTGAGGCCATGCTGCCAAAGGTCGATTCAATGCTCACATCGCTGAACAACATCTTTGCAAACCCAGCCATCAACAACACGCTCAACAACCTTGAGACATTGACGGCACAACTTAACGTCACATCGGCACAGCTCAACGGGCTTGTGAAGAACGACATCCCCACAGCACTGGACAAGGTGATAAAGCTTGAGGACGATTTGCTCAAGGTATCGTCACAGCTCAGCGAGGTCGACTATGCCGGCATGATTGCCACACTCGATGCTTCGCTCAACAACATACAGCAGATTACCGCTGCGCTCAACCAGGGTAACGGCACCGTGGGTATGCTGCTCAACGACACCACCCTCTACAACAAGCTCAACGAGACTTGCGAGGCTGCCAATGCCCTGCTCGAGGACTTGAAGGAGAACCCCAAGCGCTACGTGCACTTTTCGGTATTCGGCAAGGAGGAGAAGAAGTAATAAAAGAATAAATATTGCAGCTGCACAAAAAGAACGATTGGCATGCGCCAATTGTTCTTTTTGTATAAACATGGGGCTAAAAGGGCTAAAACGGGTCAGTAGAAATTTAGTGTGGATAAGCATATAAATTAAAATTTATGAAAGTAAGATATTAAGGAATGGTCGCAAAAAACAGTGTCGGTATCGCTTTCGCTCACCATTACATTTCACGGCAGTCTCCAACCTTAATTGTTCACTTGTATTTTCTTCAAGTCTTTCTTTCATCTACTTTCGTCGCGCGAAAGTAGCAAAGCGC
>JAZRGF010000328.1:0-3573 GCA_045644005.1 Bacteroidaceae bacterium
AGCGTAGACATACATGGTCTCTTCCCTGTTGTCACCTGTCACTTCGTTGCAGTTGAGCATGTCATACATCTTCTCGTAGCAGTTTGCCATGTTGAACCGCGCTCCCTTGTCATAGTATTCCCATGCCTTGAGATAATCTACCGGCACTCCATAGCGTCCTTCTCTGTATATATCGCCAAGCAAATTGTACGATATTCCAATGTTGCAGCATTCAAGGCTCTCGATGATGGACTCGCGGCAACTATTGCGTTCTTCCTCGTCATCAGGGTCCAGGTCATCATATGCACTGCACAAATTCAGTATCATGAAATGAAATGAAAGCATGTCGCCTTTGTCTGCGCCTTCTTCAATGGTTGCGGTATATGTATCCCAATCGGCAATATCTCCCTCGTCATCAAGTCCAAGGACAATGGCAAGGTCGCTGTATGCCTCGACAACACCGCAGTCTACAGCCTTCTTGTACCATTGCTCGGCCTCGCGCACATTCTTCATTGCAAGTTGTGTGTCGCCTTTCAGCCTGTACCAGTGCGGGTTGTCGCTCTGTTCCATCAGAGCATCAAGGGTCCTGTCGGCAAGGTCAATCTCCACGCTATAGCCGTAGCGGCCGAATATCAGGTTCATGAGATATACGTAGGCTGCATATTCATTCTTTTTTTCTATGGCACTCATCAGCAACCTTTCTCCCTCCTTGGGGTTGTATGGCTCAATCTCACCACGGAAATACATGAGCGCTATCTCAACATCAGCTTCAATCACACCGCCTGCCTGTGCCTTCTTAAGCAGTTCATATGCGGTGTCCACTGAATCCCGCTCGAAACGATAGGCAAGGTCCACCTTTGCCAGTTTATAGCATGCAATGGGGTCACCGGCCCGGGCCTGTTCATCGAGCATGTCTATGATATTCTCATCAGCATTGACATACTGCCTGACTCCCATGTCTGTATAAAATTCTCTCATGATTCTATTGTATTATAGGTATTGAACAATTTCTTTTCCCTGCCGAATCTTCTGTGGGGCAGGGTACTTGGCAAATGTAGCCATTATTTTTTGTTTTGCAATATTTTTTCTTATTTTTGCACTGATAGGCAATGAATTATATAACAAAAACAGAATTGTGTGGAAAGCTTTTCAGCACTGTCTGGCAGGAACAGAAAATGTATATGGAAAAACTTAAGGATGCTAAGGATTTGAAAGCTCCTATATTTGCCATCAGCAGGCTCCGCATGGGAACGGACGGCGGGGGAGTGACCACGTTGGTTACTTTCATGGGATGCCCGCTCAAGTGTAGATACTGCATCAACCCGCAGTGTCACAAGCCTGTGTACCAAAGCGATGGAGTGACGCCGGCTAAAGGGGTGATGATGCTGACACCACAGGAGCTGTATGATATGGTGAAGAGGGATGATATCTACTTCCAGGCAACAGGAGGCGGTATATGTTTCGGCGGCGGAGAGCCCAGGCTTTACCATGAGTTTATAGTTGAGTTCAAGAAACTGTGTGCCGGAAGGGGGAAGATAACATTGGAGAGCTGTCTGCGATGTCCTGATAATGCCATAGAGCATCTTGCTTCTGTGGTTGACCATTGGATCGTTGATGTGAAGTCCTTGGATGCTGCCGTCTACATGGAGTATACGGGATGCGCTACGGATGAGTTGCGTAGTCTGCTTTTTTTGCGGCAGCTTGTTCCACAGGAGCGTGTCAAGGTAAAGATTCCACAAATCCCGGGGTACAACGATGACCGTGACCTTGAGAGCGATGTGATGAGGATAAAGGAACTTGGGTTCGATAATGTGACCCCAATACAGTATATAATAAAATAAGATTGTTTTACTATGGATGCAGGAAAAGAGAAGTGTGAGATACTCAAAGGAATAAGAAAGATGGTGGCCGAGCAGTATGGCTTGCAGTACAGCCCGGTTGAATGTACGCACAAAGGAACGTGTCCGGGAACATGCCCGCAGTGTGAGGCCGAGCTTGCAGACTTGAGGCGTCAGTTGGAAGCGAAAGGTGTTACCGACATTGACCTTGAGAGCCTTGTCGAAATTCCCCAGATTGACCCTTTGGATATATCGCTTACCGAGGGATTGGTCATTGAACCTGGCAAGAGAGAAAAAAGAGGATTCCCGATGGATTTGCAGGGACTGCCTCCGCTCGAAGGTGATATAATATAAAACTCAGTTGAGGCAGTGCCATGTATGTGACTAACCATAATATAGAGAAGCTCACAATTATTTGTGAGCTTCTCTATATTATAATGGCCGGTAGTTATTTTGTACCGAAGATTCTGTCACCGGCATCTCCAAGTCCGGGGAGAATGTAGTTCTTCTCGTTCATGCCCCCGTCGAGCGATGCAAGGTAGATGTCTACATCGGGGTGTTGTTCGGTAACGGCCTTCACTCCCTGTGGCGATGCAACAAGGCACATGTGACGTATGTTGGTGTAGCCGTCATTCTTCAGGCGGCTGATGGCATCGCATGCGCTGCCGCCGGTGGCGAGCATTGGGTCTGTTACAATAACAAGACGGTCCTTATTTGCCGGCATCTTGTAATAGTAGAACACCGGCTCGCAGGTCTCCTCGTCGCGGTACATGCCAATGTGGCCTACGCGCGCCGATGGAATAAGTGTCAGAAGACCCTCGACCATTCCCAGACCTGCTCTCAAGATTGGTGCGATAACCACCTTCTTGCCCGAAATCTTTGGGGCATTCATCTTCATGAGCGGTGTCTCAATCTCCTCATATGTCAACGGGAAATCACGGGTCACCTCATAACCCATAAACATGGATATCTCCTTCAACAATTCGCGGAACTTGATTGTCGAGGTCTCTTTCTTGCGCATAATGCTGAGCTTATGCTGCACTAACGGATGGTCTATTATATGTAAAGCCATAATTGAATTTTTTATTATTCTTCAGATCCAATATGTGCAAATGTAATATTTTTTTGATAAATCGTAAGCTTTTTCGTTTATCTATTATATTTTCTACACTTTATGGCCGTCAGTTAAAACCTTCTGCGGTGGTATCACAGCTTTACCATCTCCTGCTGAAGCTGTTCAAGGAAGGTGGCTCCGTGTCCGCCGTCCATCTGCACGTGGTGGAACTGGAACGAGATGGGCAGTGTTGTCCCACTCTCCGTCTGTCTGTATTTGCCCCATAGGAGCATGGGGTTGCAGAATTTGTCGGTGTATTGGTTCACTATGCTGTCCAGCTCTGTCTCAATCATTGCCGATGTGCCCACAATCATGCTATCCTCCAGGAATGAGCTTTTACATTCGCTTGCGGCCTGTGCTGTCAGTCTATTGTAGTCTGCCGAGAACTGCTCCACATTCTCGCAGAATGGTATGTCGCATGAATTTATACCACCCTTGCTGTTGTTGACAATGACGTTTATGGCAATGCGGTCATACAGGAACAACTTTCCCTGTTCGGGCAGGGTGTAGAACTCTTTTACGCCACTTGCTGCTTTGCCTATGCACCAGCATAGTAGGGCATTGAACTTTATGCCATTGGCTTTGCTTGCCTTCAGCACATTGCTGACATTGAATGTCTTGGTCAATGTGACCATGGGCATT
>JAZRGF010000329.1:0-2844 GCA_045644005.1 Bacteroidaceae bacterium
CCACTTGAGTAGTCGATGAATTCGCTCATGGTATTGTCGCGGAAGTAGACGCTCGCACCATCGTAGCTTGTAATGTATGTACTGTTGTACTCGTCGCCCACAAGAATAATCTGGTGCACACGTTTGTCGGCAATATTCGCAAGGTCATAAGCGCTCCAACTGTTACCACCGTCGAAGCTCTCGCTCACTGCACCGTAACGGTCATGGCATATCACAAGCAGGTGATTCTCGTCATTGGGGTCAACCACAACCTTTGTATAGTGTACATAGTCGTCGGTTATTGCAAACGGTTGCGTGCACTCGTGGAACGAGAGGCCACCGTCATCGGAGCGCCACACATTCCAACAGCCCGAGATATACACCCTGTCGGGGTTGGAGCGCGCGAACTCATAGCTGTAGAAATCCTCACCCTCGCTATCGAAGACCTTTTGGAACGATGCACCCTCGTCGTATGAGAGGTAGCCGCCCCAAGTATCGGTCATGTCCTGCAGGAACACCTTAAGGGCATAGCGCGGGTCGGTGGCAATCTCACCATTTATGCGCAATGCCTCGTATGGTTTCTTGTCATAGAACCAAGTCCATACATCCGACTCTATCGTGCCGTCCATTTCGCGCGGCATGATGCGTGTGGAGGCATCGGTAAAGTAGACCTTCCAAGGGTTGCTCTTCATGACATAGCCTGTTGCAATCTCCACACCGCCCACGTGTACGCTGTTGCCCTCGCCATAAGTGGCCGCATGCACCACGTCGCCGTTGTGCCAACGGCCTGCAGCCATCACGTCCTCGTTCCAGCCGACACCCAAGCCCTGATAGTCCGATGCATATATTCCGTCATAGCGGTCCTCGCCCTTTGTCTCGAAGAAGTCACGCGAATACTTGATGCCACCATCATTGCAAATCCATGTATCGCCACAGGGGTGTATGGCAATGTCCTGGATATCGCAATGCATCCAGTCGTTGCGTTGATAGCCGCCAATGGCATTGTCGCGATAGTTTGCCACACCCTCGTTGGTTGAACGGTAGAGCGAGGTAAGGCCAAAGAGCACATGCGCAGGATTCTGTGCCGATGCACCAATCATCATATCAAAGAAACCTTGCCCGCCTGCAGAGTCCATAATTGGAGAAAAAGTGATATCATAGAACTTACCGCCCTTGTCGGTCTGGTCCTCCCATGTTATGCCGGCATCCTTCGACATCAGTATATATGGTGTTCCCTTACCACCCTGCGGGCCGGCATCGTAGCCCCATGAGTCGCATGTCACAAGAGCATAGACATAATCTTCGCCACCGGGCGCCTCACTCACTGCCAAACGGCCGCAAATCATCATATCCACCGGGAGTTCCAACTGCCTCCAGCTCATTCCGGCATTGTCCGAGAGATATACCCCCGCCCAGGGACCGACCTCGCGGCGCACAAGATATATTCTGTCGGGGTTACCCGGCTGCAGTTCGTGGTCGAAGCATATTCCGCGCAAAGTACATGAGAAGTTTGTGCCGCCATCGGACGAGATGAAGAAACCGGCAGCCGAAGTGCCTTCATCCTTGCTACCCACCGAAGCTGTTATGTAATCGGTATTGTCGGGATTTATCCTTATCGAATTCACACGGTTGCTTATTCCGCCGCAACGGTTCCATGTTTCACCGCCGTCGGTACTTTTCCAAAGCCATGGACCACCGCCCACATAAACGGTATTCTTGTCTGTGGGATGCACTGCTATGCTGAATATTGAGCCACCGAAATTGTGCTGCGGTGCGCAGGGCTTCCAACTCATTCCGTGGTCGGTTGTCTTGAACACGACACCCGACTCCGTTCCGCAATAGAGTGTCGCGCTGTCGCTGAGTGCAACGGCAATGCGGAACACGCACACTTGCGAGTCCTTGCGCTTGAGTTCGCCGTTCTCGTTTGAGTATGTACGATTAGGGCCTATGTTGCGCCATACAGGTTCTGTGTCTGTTGCTCTTGTTGCCGCAGCCTTGCGGTTCATTGAATCGACCTGCGCGGCATATTGTTCAATTGACGGCAGGGCAATGGTGCCGTCGGGAGCTACATAGTCGCGATAGGCAGCCATCCAACGACGGTAATAGTTCACCACCTGTTTGTTGTCGACGGTACGCACACGCACATCGTCATCGGCAGCGCGCCACTCGTTGTAGTGCCTCTGCATCTCCTTGAAATTCACACCCGCCGGGTCGGTTGCTATGTGCTGCATCCACTGCGGCGCACCAAGTGGCAAAGCCTCAACAAAATATGGGTCATATTTCTGTTGCTTTATGGCTGTGGAATCGGCATCTGCCACGTTGACGGCAACTGCATTTCCACAAAATACTCCGGCACAAACAATCGCCGGCAATAATCTACTTAGTTGTTTTTTCATTAATCGATGGTTAAGTTTACTGTTTTTCGGCTACAATTTTAACAATTCATATTAACATTTCACAAATTGTATAGATAATTTATGTTAATGCCCTTTATTTTTTCAAAAATGATTACAAATTTGTAACGAAAACAGACGCTGCATAAAAGATTATTACCGCAGATGTGCCATTCCTGAGTGCAACGAAGGAACTCAAAACCGAAAATAAAAATACTTCGTTATGCTCAGTATGACAGGAAGCATCGGGCAACTGTAAGATTATTGATTTATTAAATAGAAAAGAAAAATAATCAAGCAACTTGTTATTTTTGATTACACGAAATTCTGCAGCACCCGTTAAAAGTGAAAATAAATTTTCCCTCACTCGTTTATTGAATTTTCGCTCGTTTGTTCGTATATTAGCAAAATATTAGGTAAAAACCGGAAAAACAAATAACTATTATATGAAATCACTACGTTCACTTTTCAG
>JAZRGF010000330.1:0-6161 GCA_045644005.1 Bacteroidaceae bacterium
CACCTGAATTCGGTTGTGGATATCATACAGACTGACCCGCTCACCGGCAAGATGCTGCACACAAAGGATAATGTGAACGGTAACTATTATCTCTTTGTCGGTGGCGGAACTGAGCAACCGCTCGACAAGGAGAGGCATTGGACGCTGTCGCTGTCGGCGGGTTATTCATTGAACCGCAACAATAACTATGTGGGTGCATTGGGCGACGAGTTGGGTTTGTCGGTAATGCACTCCCACGACCCGTACGGCAACATGCGCCTCAAATGGCGCAGCGGAATGTGGAGCGTGAACCTTACAGCCGGTTACAGCGGCGATTATGTGAGGTATGAAAGCACGCCGCAGTATGACCAGGATGGCCACACGTTTGAATGTAACTTTGAGCCGCAGGTGGAGCTGCCTTTTGGTATGAGGGTAAACACCTCGTTCGGCTATTATGGCCGTCGCGGATATGCCGACGATATAATGAACCACGACCAGTGGCTGTGGAATGCAACGGTATCGCAGTCTTTCCTCAAGAACAAGGCGCTGACACTGCAGCTTGAGGCAGTGGATATCCTTGGACAGCGTACATCGGAGTATAGCGTTATTACACCCACGCAACGGAGTTTCTCGCGCAACAAGGTGTTCCAAAGTTACGTTATGCTGCATGCAATATACCGTTTTGACATTGGCGGCAAGTGACAACTGTTTCGGTTAGCGGATTCCGGCTATTCGACGTCGTGCTGATATACGACAGCGCCTCACGTTCTGCACGAACGTGAGGCGCTGTGTGTAGGTAGATGTATGCTGCGGTAGCTTATATATCAAGTCGGCTTTCGATTACTTCCCAATCTATGATGTTCCACAGTTTCTTTACGTGCTCGGCGCGGCGGTTCTGGTAGTCGAGGTAATAGGCGTGTTCCCACACGTCTATGCCGTAGAGTGGGGTCATGCGGTTGCGCATGGGAGTGTCGCCGTTGTGGCAGTTTACGATGACAAGCTTGCCGCTCTCCTCCTGTGCAAGCCACACCCATCCGCTGCCAAAGAGCGATGCTGCGGCATCTTCCATCTTTCTCTTCAGGTTTTCGAAATTGCCGAAGTCAAAATGTATGAACTCCCTGAGGTTGCCGGTGGGGCGGTTGCCGGCAGGGGCTACCGGGGTGAACTGCTCAAAATAGAGTGAGTGGTTGAGGACTTGCCCTGCATTGTTGAAGAGTGGGCCCGGGGGTGCCTGCTTCACAATCTCGCGCAGGGTGTACTCCTCGAACTCGGTGTTGGCAACCAGTCTGTTGAGGTTGTCGACGTATGTCTGCAGGTGCTTGCCATAGTGGCATTCGATGGTGGCCTGGCTGATGACAGGGGCAAGTGCGCCCGTGCTGTAACCAAGCGCCGGCATTGCAAAACCGGTGTGCGTTGTTGTGGTGTATGTACTCATGTCTTTTATTATTTGTATGCATTGTGTAAACAAGGTTTTTGGGTGCGATGTTCGCTATTGTGCCATTTTTTGCATATCTTCGCAAATTATTGACCGTTGTCGGGAAACTATAATATAAAGATGATAAATTACGAGGATGAACTGAACGGAGCGCAGCTTGACGCGGTGCGTTACCTTGACGGTCCTTCGCTGGTGATTGCCGGTGCGGGGTCGGGCAAGACGCGTGTGCTCACATATAAGATAGCCTATCTGCTTGAGAATGGCTTTGAGCCGTGGTCGATACTGGCGTTGACCTTTACCAACAAGGCTGCCAACGAAATGAAGGAGCGTATTGCGGCGCGTGTGGGGCAAAGAGCGGCTTCAATGCTGTGGATGGGTACCTTCCACTCGGTCTTTTCAAAGATTCTGCGTCGCGAGGCGCATCATATCGGCTATGACCCGCAGTTTACAATATATGACCAAAGCGACTCGCGCAGCCTTGTGAAGAGTATTATAAAGGATTTGCAGCTCGATGATAAGCTCTACAAGCCCAACGCAGTGGCCGAGCGCATTTCATCGGCAAAGAGCAATCTGATTTCGCCAACAGATTATGAGAATGACCAGGGATTGCGCAACGACGACAAGAGGGCGCGCATTCCTGCCGTATATGAGATATATAATAGGTATGCCGAGCGTTGCAGGCTTGCGAATGCAATGGACTTTGACGATTTGCTTGTGAATACTTACCGTCTGTTCAAGGATTTCCCCGATGTGCGCAGGCAGTATGTCGAGCGTTTCCGCTATGTGCTTGTGGATGAGTTTCAGGATACCAACTATGTGCAGGCATGCATTGTGTGGCAGTTGACACAGGAGCGCAAGGCGGTGTGCGTGGTGGGCGACGATGCGCAGAGTATATACTCGTTCCGCGGAGCAAACATCGGTAACATCCTTGGCTTTACCGAGCGTTATGGCGGTGCGGAAATCTTCAAACTTGAGCAGAATTACCGCTCTACAAGGATGATTGTGAATGCTGCCAACAGCCTCATTGCAAAGAACAGCGAGCAGATAAAGAAAAACGTATATTCGGAGCGTGGCGAGGGTACTCCGCTTGAGTTGTACCCTGCATACTCTGACTTGGAGGAGGTGGAGATTGTGGCGAACAAGATTTCTGACTTGCGCCGACGTGAGGGACTGAAGTTCAGCGATTTTGCCATATTGTACCGTACCAATGCGCAGTCGCGCGTGTTTGAGGAGGCGTTCAGGCGCAGGGCTTTCCCTTACCGCATATTCGGTGGCCTGTCGTTCTATCAACGCAAGGAGGTGAAGGATGTGATAGCCTATTTCCGTCTTATATGCAACAAGGACGATGAGGAGGCTTTCAAGCGAATAATCAACTACCCGGCACGTGGCATTGGCGACAAGACGGTGCAGAAGGTGAAGGACCTTGCCATTGAACGTGGCATGAGCCTGTGGCAGGTGCTTGCCGACCCATTTCTGTGTGGGCTTGACGTGAACAAGGGCACGCTGGCTAAACTGATGCAGTTCACAGGGATGATTGAGGGTTTCTCAAAACTTGCCGAAAAGCAGGATGCCCTTGAGGTTGCCCGCGCGGTTGTAAAGGATAGCGGCCTGCGCGAGGAACTCTACCGTGACATGAGTGTCGAGGGCAAGTCGCGCCAGGAGAACCTGGAGGCCTTGATGGCGGCCATTGAGGATTTTGTGGAGATGCACCTTGAGGAGGGCAACGAGCAGAATGGTCTTGCCGATTTTCTCTCGGAGGTTTCGCTGATGTCGGATATTGAGGAGAACGACAAGGAGGCCGGCGATGACCGCATCACGTTGATGACGGTGCACTCGGCAAAGGGCTTGGAGTTTCCTACTGTGTTTGTGGTTGGTCTTGAGGAGGATTTGTTCCCCAACTCGGGCGCGCGTGAGTCGTTGCGCGAGATGGAGGAGGAGCGTCGTCTGCTCTATGTTGCCATAACGCGTGCAAAGGATCATTGTGTGCTTTCATTTGCCAAGAGCCGTTACAAGTATGGCCAGTTCGGGTTCTGTGAGCCAAGTTGTTTCATAAAGGAGATTAACCCTGCATATATTATAATGCCCAATGGTGGCAGTGTGCAACAGCGCCCGCAACAGCAGTCGCCACGTGCTGGTGGCATGTTCGGTGCAACCAATAGCGGGCTTGGCAGGCGCTCGGCCTATAACTATGGCCCCGAGGAGAACGGACGTCCGCAATTCAGCCGCACAGGTGGTGTGGGAGTGGCGGCTGCAGGCCGTGCTGCGCAGCAGCAAAGAACAGGTGGCTATGGCTGTGTAAATTCCTCAAGTAATAGCGGTGGCGCTACGGGCGCGGGCTCAAACACGACATCGCGCCCTGCAAATCTTTACCGTGTGACCGACGTGCAGCGTTACTCGCAGGGAACGGGCGGCGGTGTGCAACCCGGTGTGTCGGTGGGTGCGATAGTGCAGCACGAACGCTTTGGTGTTGGTGAGGTGCTCACAACCGAGGGCGCCGGCGAGAATGCAAAGGCTACCATAAAATTCCAGAATGCGGGGGTGAAGACGCTGCTGCTTAAATTTGCTAAATTAAAAATCATAGGATAATGGATAGAGAAATGATAGAGAAGGTGCCATCGCCCTGTTATGTGATGGAGGAGCCATTGTTGCGCCGTAATTTGGAACTTATAAGCCGCGTGGCACGCGAGGCTGGAGTGGAGATTATTCTTGCCTTCAAGGCTTTTGCCCTGTGGAAGAGTTTTCCAATCTTTCGCGAGTATATCAATTCGGTAACAGCCAGTTCAATACATGAGGCACGCCTGGCGTTTGAGGAGTTCGGCAGCCGTGCGCATGCCTTCTCACCTGCATATACCGACGAGGAGTTTGGCGAAATGATGCGTTGCAGCAGCCACATATCGTTCAACTCGCTGACACAGTACGAGCGTTTCTATGAGCGTACATTGTCGGCCGGTCACGAAATCTCGTGTGGAGTACGCATAAACCCCGAGTATTCCGAGATTGAGACCGAACTCTACAACCCCTGTGCTCCCGGTAGTCGCTTTGGTGTTACAGCCGACCTGTTGCCCGATGAATTGCCGGCTGGCATCGAGGGCTTCCATTGTCACTGCCACTGCGAGTCGAGCTCATATGCCCTGGAAAACACTCTTGTGCACATTGAAGAGAAGTTCGGCAAGTGGCTGCCAAAGATAAAGTGGCTGAACTTGGGTGGTGGTCACCTGATGACACGCAAGGACTATGATGTTGAGCACCTCATTGGTCTGCTCAAGGGATTGCGTAGCCGCTATCCAAGCCTGCAGGTGATTCTTGAGCCCGGCTCGGCCTTTGCATGGCAGACAGGTTCGCTTGTGTCGCAGGTTGTTGATATTGTCGAGAGTCGCGGCATTCGCACAGCGATACTCAATGTGAGCTTCACATGCCACATGCCCGACTGCCTTGAGATGCCCTATCAGCCGGTGGTTACCGGTGCCGAGTCATTGGAGGCCGATGCTGTGAAGGGCGCTCCGTTTGAGGAGAATATTTACCGCCTTGGCGGCAACAGTTGCCTGAGCGGCGATTACATGGGCAGCTGGAAGTTTCCACAGCCACTGAAGGTTGGCGATAGGGTGGTGTTCGAGGATATGATACACTACACTACGGTAAAGACAAATATGTTCAACGGAATATCGCACCCAAGCATCGCGTTGCTGCGCGCGAATGGCGAGTTTGAGGTATTCAAGGTCTTCAAGTACGAGGATTACAGGGACAGAATGTGTTGATTGTTGAGTCCTATTGTATAATAGCCGCCTTTGTAAGAAAGGTGGCTATTTTGTTGGGCTCTATTCCATAAACTATATATAAACAAAAAAGACAGCTAGATTGCTGTCCTCAAGAGCGGAAAACGAGAGTCTGTCCATCTGCTCCCCACTCTGTATATCAAGCAATTACCTTTGCCCAGTACTATACTCCCAATTCGAGGGACACTTGGGTAGTTTCAAGGTGCCGTTTTCGAGTCCGACTTTTGCCATACAAACTTCAGAACTACAGTTGCTTACGACAAATTTACGAATAATTTTTGAATTGACAAAATCGAAGAGAGATGGCCTCTGTTTGTAGCCACCTCTTTTCGGTTTACTGAACATTAGCACTCGCCTTCATCTTGCTATTGCGCTTGTGGGCAATTAGGTTCTGCAACATCTCCTCGCTACTCTTGATTGTGTGAGCACGCAGGCAACGTTTAATCTCGGCAATCTGGTAGTAATACTTATTGCCGATAGTGCTGTAAGTGATTTTGCCGGCACTGCGTAGGCGTTGCAGGGTCTTGTCGCAGATGCAGAGGTATTCGCATACCGCCTGCCCATCTATCCAATGATCGTGGAGAGAACTTTGCTGCTCTAACTTTGCTTTGCGGATGAACTCATCCATTGCATCAAGTTTGCTAATCAACTGCTGAAAAGCGCTGTGTTCAATTGTTAATACTTCCATAGTTTTTGGTTTTATTGGTTAAACATAAATGTAAGTCTGTACGATTGTGGTCTCTTCATAAAAAGGATAGGGGCATCCAACCGAAAAGGTTGGACAACGACACAAAAAAAGCAGAGGGGTTGCCTCTGCTTAAGTATAATATTACAATGTAGTTGTATTACAATTCGAATGTTTCAACAAAAGTTAAAAGTTTACATGCTTTTGTTGTATGAAATGATAATTGGTCGAATAGCTGGTGGGTATTAAGTTGCTCAATAGCAGCATTCGCATCCAATATGCCGTTTTC
>JAZRGF010000331.1:0-3182 GCA_045644005.1 Bacteroidaceae bacterium
CACCTCACTCTCCACCGCGTTGCGTGTCGCCTCCATCTCAAGTTCGGCATTACGCAGTGCATTGCGCGATGAGCGTACTGTGGCTTTGCGGCTTAGATTAGAGAAGATTGGGATGGACATTGAAACACCTACATATGCACCGCGATTATTGTCAAGCTGAGTCCAAAATGCGGGATAAGCAGAACTATTGAAGTTTGTATAGTAACTTGTTCCAACACCACCCGATAGGCTTATTGTAGGGAACCAATTGCCCTTTGCTTTCATATAGTTGAACTTGGACTCCTTCACAGCAAGCCCTGCTGAAACAACTTGTACGTTGGCAGAAAGTGCATTCTCTATGACACTCTCAAGCGAAACTGTGCCTACAGCAGGAAGGATATCACCGGCAATGACAACATCAAGCGCCTCGTCTTGCGGGTAGTTCATCACCTCGCGCAGTGCAATGTATGCCATTGCAAGGTTATTCTGCTGCTCGGTGAGCAAGTAATCGTAACCGGCCTCTTGTGATGCAACTTCGGCAACCTCGGCTGCGCTCTTCAGCCCAAGTTCATGGAGTTTCTGCGCCTGAAGCAGTGTCTTGCGCGATGCAGAGAGCTGTTCCTCGGCAATTTTCACAGCCTCCTTATAATATACTACATCTGTATAAGCACGCATCACCTCCATAGCCACCCTGTCACGGGCTATCTGCAGGTCGCTGTAGCCACGCCCTCGTGCAACCTTGGCAGCACGTATGGTGTTCACATAGCGCAAGCCTGCAAAGAGCGGCATTGAAGCTCCCAGGTCATAGGAGTTGCTGAATGTAGATACAGTGGTGTAGCTGTTTGTCTCGGGGTCGATTGAGCGTCCGAAATTGGCCGAAGCCGAAACACCGGCCGAGACCGACGGGAACAATCCCGCAACGGATTGCTTGTAATTGATTGTGGCATTGTCGAGGCTGTTCTCCTGTTTGGCAACCGAAACGGAGTGCTCAACGGCATATGCCATACATTCGTCCATTGTCATTGTCTGCGCTGCGGCAAGGGTTATGGAACCTGTAAGTGTCAATATTGCAAATATATTTTTCATAAATTAAAAAGTGTTTCTGCAAGATTACGTGCCAAAACCGTGCCAAACTTATCAAATCATTAATTTACAGAACTTTAATCAAAACAACATTTTTTAAAAGTGTAAAATTTTTAGACAGCGGATGTAAAATGGTTTGACAAGAGAGTATATAAATTGACAACAGTTTCTTTTGCCCATACAATTTATTTTCATTTACTTTACGCATAGTAGAGTTTATTACAAGACATTATGGAATTCACTTTTTTATGTAAGGCATGATTTCGAAGACAAGGCTATAAACTGTCTTGAACTTACTGCCATTCGCAGAACCAGGGACATGTCTGTAGCCAACGTGATAAGAACAACAGCATTCTTCTCTTACAGGGAAATTGCAAAACAACTGCTTAAGGTATTGATTGACCGTGGAGACAAAGAACTTGAAATACTGCACGACGAGATTTCGGTAGACAATAAATTTGAGGATATCAGGGAATTGATTGACTCATTAGAATAAACCACACATAACATAACGTTATATGACATTGCCCCAAAGCCTGAAAACTTTGGGGCAATGTCATATTCATGAAAGCAGCTATCTTAACCTGTTCCGCCATGGAAGCTCCACATCCATCTCCATTCCCGTAATGACACTCTCCCCACCCATGTATCCCACAATGGCAAAAAGATAGTACTTATAGGAGCGCGTAGGAGAATAAGGGAACAGCACATCCTGCGTTGCAACGTTCTTTTCACTGCCGGCAACTATTTTAAAGTGTGTTCCATCGTTGCTGCCAAGCAGATAGCAGGCAAGCAACGGCATACCGGGTATCCTCGCTGCAGGCGGTGCAACGTATGCATGCAACAACAGCTGCATAATGCGCTTGGGCAATTTGGTACCCCAAATCTGCGGCCTTGTAAAGAGCAGCACGCGGTTATCGCCCGACATGGCATCGGGGATTGTCACTACTCTCCCGCCGTTTGGTGACGGTGCAAGAAAGAACGGTGCCGTAGCGCCATACACCTTGCCCTTGAAATACCCCATATACCTTGTCCACACACCCGAGTCCAAGGAGAATACAAAAGAGTAGCCAAAAGCAGCATTGGCAACAATTACCTCGTTATGCGATGCAATATAAGACACGAACGCATCGGTTATGAAGCTCTGGAAATCAAAGTTCCCGCAATTGCACTCAAGCGACACAAGCCCAGAAATTTTAGTGAACAAATCACCGGGTACACCTTTTGACGAGCTCCCGACACAATCCAGTGCTGCCGATATTTTGTTTACGTTGTTACCCGCAATAAGCATCATTCCCTGCTTGCCGGCAAAGAGCACCCCGCCACCTACACCACATATTGACGCGGCATTGACGCACACGTCGCGCGACACCTGGTTGCAGGCCAGATAAGCCATACTGCCCGACGTGTCGACCGACATGGCCCATATCCCGTCGGTACAGAACACATAGAGAGGATATTGGCCGAACTGCCCCTCGGAGAGGGCTACCGTATTGCCCGACAACCCCACAATGGCGCCCTGCGATGGTGTGTATGTGCTGTTGGCCGGGAACACAAAGGGATTCTCAACCATAGACACCTTCATCACGTTATACCTGACCTCACAAGGCGACGGAGCCGTAACAGGCATGCTATCAACCTGCTGCCACGTATCGTCGAAAGTAATGTTGTCAATATCCTTGAAAGTGAAATCGGTTACCTCGCCACGTTTTATGGTGAACACCAGTTTGTCACCATCGGCAGCATTGCGATGGATAGCAAAGATACGTAGGGAACTATATTGACTTGGCGGAAAGGTATTGCCTTTGTATGTCCAGCAGTTACGCGAGGCGCTGTATATTACCTCGTGCGTTCCGGTCTCATAACCGAACAGCTCGACAACGACCTCGCTATCCACACTCGCCGTAGGAGTACCGCCATTGGCAAATACAGCAGAGACGGTGACCTTGAACGGCACATACCAGCGATGAAGGTAATAGGCCATGTTCAGATAGTTGTGAGCCTTCAATGGGAAGCGCTTGCAATAAACACTACCGGCAATGTCAAGGTAAACAGCCATTTCACTGGCACGCGCATCGGGGTATGTGAGCAGCGGAGGCAACACCGGCGCAAAGCCATCG
>JAZRGF010000332.1:0-16031 GCA_045644005.1 Bacteroidaceae bacterium
AACAAAGTTGAGAAAAAAGAACGATGAGCGATTTATTTTTCAAAAAAACGCTCACCGTCCAAAAGAGACGACAAAATGCCTCTACCGGGAAATGCAATACAAAAGGGTTATGCCCCAGCAATAATCTCTATCATGTTTTCCTTTTTGAAATATTCGCATGCAAGGCGATGCAGGTCGGCAGGAGTAATGCTCTTTATTTCATCGATATACCTGTTTACGGAATCAAATCCCACCCCCGAGAGCCAGGCATTTATGAAAACCTCCGATTTGGCCGACTGCCCCTCATACTCGCGGCACAGCTCGCCCATTATGTAATTGCGTACAAGTTCAATCTCGGAGTCACTCACAGGCTCTGCGACAATACGGTCAAGTTCCTTGTAGACCTCATTGATTAACGGCTCCACGAACTCGGTTGCAGCCTCGGAGCTTATCATAAAGGCATTGCGCTTGCCATAAGCATCCATCTCGGCAAAAATGTGATACGTATAACCGTTCTCCTCGCGTATATTGCTCATGAGACGGCTACCGAAATAGCCGCCAAGCAGGACACAGAGGAAACGGAATTTATGGAAATCGGGATGCGAGGAATCCATAGCCATGAAGCCCAACTTGACAGCACTCTGCATGGTGCCTGCCACAGAAACAGCACGACGCCCGCACAGCTGGCATGGAGCCGCCACAACAGACTCTCCACATGCATTTTCACACCCCCACACTTCGTTGCCAAAACAATCGGCAATGGCAGCGAGCATTGCGTCGTCGACAGACCCGGCGATGAACATTGTACAATTACAGCTTCCGTAGTAGTTGCTGTAATACTCCTGAATATCGCAACGTGTTATTGCATCATAATCGGCAGCCTCCACAACATGCCCAAGAGGATGAGCGTCACCCCAAAGACTGTTCTCGAAATAGCGCTGGGAAACAACATCCACCTTTTGCGAGTTGACAGCAAAATAAGAACGGTTATTACGTCTTACGGTATCAAGATTCTCCTGTGGGAAAAGCGGGCGCTTTACCATGTCCTCAAGCACAGGCAACAGAGAGACAAAGTGCTTGGACATTGTATAAAGGGTGATATGGTTGCAGTTCTGGGACGAGTACATATCTATCCAAGCGCCGTAGTAATCCAGTTTTTGCGATATTTCGGCCGCAGACAGCATGGCGGCACCTTCGCGGAGCATCCTGTTCGTAAACATAGCAAGCAAGGGTTTGGCCTGTACGGCATAACCGCCTTTGAAAAGGATATCAAACCTCACTACCCCTTTGTCGGCACCACAGAGCCTGTATAAGGGCACGCCGTTAGGCATTGCCACAAGATGGGGCAATGCAAGGCACTCAAGCGACATCGGTTCTATTTTAGGTGGCTGTGGCATAATCAATCGTTCCAGGTAAAACCAATAGATGTTGCAAATATTTTTGCACGTTCAAGATCCTCAGGGGTATCAATGCCGATAGTCTCGATATCAGTAATGCCCACTTTTATTCTATATCCGTTCTCGAGCCAACGGAGCTGTTCGAGCGACTCGGCCTTTTCCATTGGCGATTGCGGAAGGGTAGTCAGTGCCTCCAGAAGATTGGCACGATAGGCATATATACCCAAGTGCTTATAAAATGTATGCTTTTGCAACCATTCACTCTTTTCCACTCCACGCAGGAATGGCACCACCGAACGGCTGAAGTAGAGAGCATAGCCTTTTTCATTGAGCACGACCTTGGGCGAATTGGGACACTCAAGGCGCTCCAGCCCGTCGGCTGCATCAAAAGGTTTCACCAGAGTGGCGATATCTGTTTCGGGCGAATCAAAGCAAGCCTTGAGTGCCTCCACCTGGATTTGTTGTATAAAAGGTTCGTCGCCCTGGATATTGACAATTACATCACACTCCAGCGCAAGGCGTTTATATGCATCGAGACAACGTTCGGTACCGTTATTGCACTCGGGGGATGTCATGACCACATTGCCGCCAAAAGCCAACACCGCATCTTTTATGCGGCTGTCATCGGTAGCGACATATAGTTCATCAAAAGAATCCCTTACTTGTTCATAGACACGTTGTATCACCGGCTTGCCACCCAACATTGCCAATGGCTTTCCGGGAAAACGTGTCGAAGCATAACGGGCCGGAATTATACCTACAAACTTCATTTTTATAAAACTATTGAATAAGGTCCGTAATCAGCATTATTCAAAGAGGTCATCAAAACCCTCCTGTTGCGTTTCCTCCTCACCATAGAACGAAGAATCACCGCTCTCTTCTTCTCCTTCAGAGGTCTCACCATCCTCGCCCTCCACCGCAGCAGGCATCTGGAACTTGCTGCGACAGGGGTCAAAATCCTCGGGAATATCAAAAACCTCCTCCTCGTTATATGGCAGAGATTTGTCCTTATATACCTTTTGCATGTAAAGACCATAGATGGGCAACGCCATTGAAGCACCCTGTCCTTCGCTCATTCTGTCGAAATGGATATTACGTTCTTCGCCACCAACCCAACATCCGGTAACAAGCGATGGTGTGTAACCGACGAACCATCCGTCGGACATGTTCTGTGTGGTACCTGTCTTGCCGCACATGTCAGCCTTTATTCCATACACACCCCTCAGGCGGTAACCGGTTCCTTCGTTGATGACACCGCGCATCATATCAATCATCTTGTATGAGCTCTCGCGGCTAATGACCTCGTTCCTGTGCGCCGAGAATGTAGCGATGATATTGCCGGCATTGTCCTCAATGCGGGTCACCATCAACGGCGCAACACGCATTCCCTTACCCACGAAAGTGGTATATGCACTCACCATCTCCGATACTGACGCATCGCAAGAGCCCAGGCAGAGCGACTGCGTAGCTTCAATACTTTGGTTTGTAAGACCAAACTCATGTATGAGCTTCTTCAACGAATATGGGCTGAGCTGATTCATGAGGTAGGCCGAAATCCAGTTGTTCGATTTTGACAATCCCCAACGGAGGGTCACCATCTCACCATAACGGTCGCGACCGGTATTCCTTGGTTTCCAAACACGTCCAAGGTCATCAAAGAGAGTCTGCTCCACATTACGTGTCTCATCGCAAGGCGAGAAGCCACGCTCCATAGCCAATGAATAGAGGAAGGGCTTGATTGTAGAACCCACCTGGCGACGGCCGCTGCTTACCATGTCGTACTTGAAATAGTGATAATTGGTTCCGCCCACATATGCCTTCACCTCGCCCGAGAGCGGATCCATTGACATTGCACCGGTACGAAGGAAATATTTATAATACTTGATTGAATCCATTGGGGTCATGAGCGTGTCCTTCAATCCCTGATAGGTAAAGACCGTCATCTTCTGCTTGGTATTGAAGGCCTCCTCTATCTCCTTTTGCGAGTGCCCGCTCTTGTTCATCAAGCGATAGCGCTCGGTCTGTTTCATGTTGCGCTCCATTATCTTGTCAATCTCAGCCTTTGAGAGGTCACTGCTGAAAGGACCGGTCTTCTTGCCTTTCTTTGCCTTGAAGAAATCGGTCTGCAGCTTACCTGCCACATGCTGTTTCACGGCATCTTCGAGATAGGCCTGCATACGGGAATCGATGGTTGTGTAGATTTTGAGGCCATCGGTGTATATGTTATATTTTTCGCCATTTGGTTTAACGTGTCTGTTACACCAGCCAAAGAGCGAGTCGGTCTCCCAGCGCAACGAATCGTCGTAGAACTGCTGCATCTGCCAACCACGGTAGTTCTTGCGCTCGGGTTTCTTGGCCGTCATGTAAAGGCGCAGATATTCGCGGAAATAGGTTGCAATACCCTCGTTATGGCTTGCCGCACGATAGTTGAGAGTCAAAGGCAGAGCCGACAGCGAGTCACACTCGGCCACGGTGATATAACCGGCCTTCTCCATCTGTGAAAGAACCACATTGCGGCGGGTACGGGTCATGTCGGGACGGGTGCGGGGGTTGTAGAGCGAGGAGTTCTTGCACATGCCCACAAGCATAGCGCCCTCCTCTATTTTAAGTTCACTGGCGTGTTTGCCAAAGTAAATTCCTGCAGCACTTGCAAGACCTACGGCATTGTAGCCGAAGTCGTACTTATTGAGATACATTGCAAGAATTTCGTTCTTGGTATACTGTTGCTCAAGATTCACTGCAATAACCCACTCGTTGGGCTTCTGGTAAATACGGTCGAGCATGCTGCCCGATGTTCCCGAATAGAGCAACTTGGCCAGCTGCTGTGTGATGGTACTGCCACCACCCGAATTCTCCTGCTGGAGGATAACGCTCTTTACAATGACACGCAACAGTGACTTGCCGTCGATTCCCGAGTGTTCATAGAACCACACATCCTCGGTAGCCACAAGAGCATCGATAAGGTGCGAGGGGATATCGTCGAACTCCACACGTACACGGTTCTCTTTGCTATATGACCAGGTTCCCATCTCCTTACCGTCGGCCGAGATTACCTGTGAGGCATATTTATATTGTGGGTTTTCGAGTTCGCTTGTATCGGGGACATAACCTACCCAACCGCGAGAAATTGCAAAAAACAGGAACGCAACCGCAAAGACTCCCATTGCGAGGAGGCACCACAACACCAGAAGAACTCTTTTTGTCTTTTTCATATCCGTTTCGTTAAAAATACATTTTGCGGCACATAGCCGACAAACCATAGACTTGCAAATTTAATATAAATTTTCCAATAACACACAAGCTTTGCCACAGCTTTAGTTTTTTGAAATAAAATCACCGGCAGATATTGTTTAAAAGAGATTATTGACCTACCTTTACAAGAAATTTATTTTCTTTAAAAGATACCGAAAATGAAAAGCAAGAGCTTTGTATCCATCAACGACCTCTCACGCGAGAAGATTCTCTCGCTGCTCGAAGTTGCCGAGAAGTTTGAAGAGAACCCCAACAGGGATATTTTAAAAGGGAAAATAGTTGGCTCGCTATTCTTTGAGCCATCTACAAGAACACGTCTCAGTTTTGAAACAGCAGCCAACCGTCTGGGGGCAAGCGTAATTGGCTTCAGCGATGCAGCAACAAGTTCGGCCACAAAAGGCGAGACGTTGAAGGACACCATCATGATGGTATCGAGCTATGCCGATGTCATTGCCATGCGCCACAAGCTCGAGGGTGCTGCACGCTATGCCAGCGAGGTATCACAGGTACCCATAATCAATGCTGGTGACGGCGCCAACCAGCACCCGTCGCAGACAATGCTCGATCTCTATTCAATCAAAAAGACACAGGGCACGCTCGAGGGCCTGAAGATTCACCTTGTGGGCGATTTGAAGTATGGCCGCACAGTACACTCACTGCTCCATGCCATGCGTCACTTCAACCCCACATTCTGTTTCATATCACCCGAGGAGCTGCGCATGCCCGAGGAATACAGGCTCTTCTGCAAGAAGAACAACATACCTTACACGGAGACCACTGAATTCAATGAGGAGGTTATTGCCGATGCCGACATCATCTACATGACACGCGTGCAGCGCGAGCGTTTCAGCGACGTCATGGAGTATGAGAAGGTAAAGAACTGCTACCGCCTTACAAATGCCATGCTTGCAAACACAAAAGAGAATCTGCGTATCCTCCACCCGCTGCCACGTGTGAATGAGATTGCACAGGATGTGGATGCAAACCCCAAGGCATACTATTTCCAGCAGGCGCAGAACGGACTCTATGTACGCGAGGCAATAATCTGCGATGTTTTAGGTATCACCATTTAATGCAAAAGACCATGAACGAAAATAACAAACCGGCATTGCAGGTATCGGCACTCTGCAACGGCACAGTGATAGACCACATCCCCGCCGACAAGCTCTTTGCCGTAGTCAATCTGCTCGACATCCCCACAATGAGCAACAATGTAACAATCGGCTACAACCTCGAGAGCAAGAAACTGGGCAAGAAAGGACTCATAAAGATTGCGGACAGATTCTTCACTGACGACGAGATAAACAAGATTTCTGTAATTGCCCCCAACGTTGTACTGAACACCATACGCAATTATAACGTTGTAGAAAAACGCGAGGTGAAGATGCCCGATGAGATACACAACATCATCAAGTGCAACAACCTCAACTGCATTACCAACAACGAGCCAATGGAGACCCACTTCTACGTAGCGAACCGCGACACACACACCTTGAAGTGCCGCTACTGCGAGAAGGAGGTGAGCCTTGACGACATAACACTCCTGTAAAAAGATGAAGATAAGCTGGAAACCCGGAACAATGATATACCCGTTGCCTGCAGTGCTGGTGACATGTGGCGACAAGCCCGATAACTACAATATGCTCACAGTGTCATGGGTTGGTACCACATGTACCAACCCCGCAATGTGTTACATATCCGTACGCCCCGAGCGTCACTCCTACCCCATCATAAAGGAGACCGGCGAATTCGTCATCAACCTAACCACAGCCGACATGGCCCGTGCAACCGACTGGTGCGGAGTACGCTCGGGCAAGGACTATGACAAGGCCAAGGAGACAGGGCTCACATATGCTCCATCAGTAAATGTAAAGGCACCGATAATTGCAGAATCGCCACTGAGCATAGAGTGCAAGGTAAAGCAGATAATACCATTGGGCTCGCACGACATGTTCCTAGCCGAGGTTGTCAATGTGCAGGCCGACGACCGTTACCTTGACCCCGTGACAGGTGAGTGGAACCTTGCAGCTGCCGACCCATTGGTGTATACCCACGGCAAATATTTCCACTTGGGCGACTTCATAGGCAAGTTCGGTTGGAGTGTAAAGAAAAAGTAAATATGAGCGTGCGCCGTCTCATATTGGCCTTGACTGTAGTTTTCCCTCTCTTTGCCACTGCACAGGAGAAGGGAAAGGTTCATTATAACATTGGAATGAAGGCCGGTTTCCAGGCAGTGACATACAATGACCCTGAATTTGACATAGAAGGTTACAGGTTCGACACCAACAACATACAGAGCAACAAGATTGGATATGCAATTTCCCTCTTTGCAAGAGTGGCAAAGAGCAAGTTCTATCTGCAGACCGAGGGTACGTTCGGCATCACCAACCACAGCTTTGATTTCCATGACGAACATGCGAGCAGCGAGATAAACTTCGTTCCCAACAACACGGTATATGACCTGAGGACATACTGTCTGCAAGTACCCATTCTCTTTGGTTACAATGTAGTGCAGCAGGGGCGCTACGGTTTGAGCCTCTTCACCGGCCCGCGCACGAAGTTCATCTTCACATCATTGAGCCAACAGCAGTTCAAGCATTTCAAATATGCCAACCTGGAGGAGATTCTCAACGACAAAGTCTATTTTTGGGAAATCGGACTGGGTATAAAGATAAGTAGAGTATTCCTTGACATCACCTTTGACGCCGGACTCAACAAAGCGGCAAGCCACATTGTATCGCACAGCAGCGGAAAAATCTTCACCTCAAGCCGCCGCGACAATATCCTTAGCTTCTCTGTGGGATTCATATTTTGACAAACTGAATGTCGCCATCTGCAAACCTATCTGAAATAGTAGGCGAATAAATTCTCAAGTACCTCGTCACTGGAATTTTCTCCAACTTCTATAGCTTATTAGAAACATCAAAGGCGCTCGACGGGCGCCTTTGATGTTTCTAATAAAGTCAACTTGTTATCAATAATATGAATTGCAACAATATTGTCTGTTATTTCTTTGCTTTTGTCTTCTTCTTGGGGGCAAGCTCTACAATTCTGTCGTGCAACTTCAAGGATAGACGATTCATGTAGTAGTCTGTCTTCTTCGCAGGAACGTAAATTGTAGCGAGTGCGGAACATTTGTAAAATACATCATCCTCTATCTTCTTAACTCCTGTAGGTAATGTTACCGTAGTCAGCGAGGTGCAACCTTCGAAAGTGCGCTCTCCAATTTCCATTGCTCCCTCGGAAATGATGGCAACGCCATCCTTAATCTCGAAGTCCAGTTCCTCTTCAACCTCTACTTCATAGTCTTCATCTTCCTCATCCTCGTTGGAATAAAGTATAATATATAAGTTTATTTAAGTTCGATGATTTGTCCAAGGGTAGCGTAGAATAGAATGATGCCTTTGCATTTATGACCAACGGATTCGACAACCTCTCGGTATGCTTCCATTTGGGAGGCATAGTACTCGGGGTTGGCTTCTTCTCCCTGGATATTTTTATAATCCACCAGCACAACACCATCCTCTGTGTACCAAAGCAGGTCTATCTCTCCACGCAACAGCTGTCCATTATCACGAACGAAAGAGAACGGAACCTCGTGACCTATTGATGTAGGAGCACCATGTTTTTTGCTCAGATAGTCATACAATGAGCGGATTGTTCCAATTACTTCCTTCGCATTGAGTATCTGAGACAGTTTGACAGACTCTATTATCTTTTGTGCCATTTCAATTGACTTTTGTTCATCCATCTCTGCATCGTATGCGGCATATATATTATGAATACAGGTTCCGATGGTACTCATGCGAACATTCTCTTTCTTATGGATAGTGATGCTGTCGACAGTGGTGGTACAAGACGGCTTCAAAGAAGAAGTTATTCCGCTTTTGCTTGGATTGACAAGATAGGTCAAATCGTTGCCTTCTTGCTGCGTTTGAGCCGTATCGATCAGTGTGTAGGTTTGCGACGTGGAAACAGGAGTGTAGACCGCTCCCTCTTTATCCGCACTGATTGCAATCAGAATGTCTCGCGCTCGCGTAAAGGCCACATAACGTAGACGCGTTTCATCCGCCTCTACGCGTTGCTTGGACTCGATAAAATAGGACTCCTTGTACAAGCATTGATATGCCGTACTACTATTGGTTACACAAGGGAACACGCGAAGCCAATAGGTACCGTCGGCATTTCTCTGCTCACGAATATCAAAGAACTCATGTTCCACAATTTTTTCGTCTTCTGCAAAATCGTTATCTCCATCATAGTAAATGACAATAGGCCATTCAAGCCCTTTGGACTTATGCATGGTAAGAACCTTGACTGAAGGACTATTGAGATCCAGTTCCGTTTTGGCTTGTGCATTTGCCATATATTCTGCATATTCCGCAAAAGTGGGCTTGCTGATTTCCAGTATTTCACAATGATGATCAAAGTCTTTCGCCAAATGTAATGTACGACTGATATTGCTACGACGTATTTCGGAGTCGCCCCACATAGCCACGAGATCATATATTCGCAATTGATCCACAAGAGTTGCCAAAGTATCGTATAACCCATTTGCATAGCAACCGGTAATAATTTGATCAATGCGTTGGATTAACTCGTCATCAGTTTTCCATTCGTCACGTTTTATATATTGCCGTTTGTTATTCTCGTCCAAAATAACAGAGATATGCGCAAAATAGTCTTCGAGAAGTTCCTGAGTTGGGACAGATTTCAGCAAATGCAGGATGTCTGCCCGGAGGTGCGGGCGATACTTAGGACTGAGTTTGTATTGCGCCAAAGCCATCAGCAGTTGCTGCTCTATCGGTTGCTCTTGTTTGTCATTATCATCCATCGCGAAAAATGGTACTCCGAACTCACGGAGTGCGTTGGTAACTTTAGAAATTGTACCATTCTTGCGAACAAGTATCGCAATATCCCCATATTGTGCCAAACGCATAGCTTGACCTTTGGGTTCTACCCAAGTATTTTTGGAGTTCACCAATTCTCTTATGTTATGGGCAAGAGCAGAAAAATTGGCACTACGGCCTTTTTTTACAATCCATTCCTGCAGGTGTGGAGATGTTATAGCATTTGATCTGCCTATTTTTAGCGCAATTTCAGCATCAGGTAAATCGAATGGTGACTTGCTAAATATGGGTATAAACACATCATTCACATACTTTACCAGCTCCGCGCGTGAACGATAACTGATATCTAAGCGGTCACGTTTGCAGCCATTTTTACCGTCGACAATTAGATCGCTTACCTCTTTGACCAACGCGGTATCTGTTCCTCTAAAACCATAGATAGCCTGTTTGGGGTCACCGACCCACATACTGCGCGGCACTAAATCAGATATACGCTTAAATATATCTATCTGCATGGGGTTGCAATCCTGGTACTCATCTACTAGCACCAGTTTATAGTTGCTGATTTCCGCCTTAACTTCATCCTTTTCTAATAATTGACTGAAATAGACCTCCATATCATTGAAGTCCAGCATCTTGTTAGTCTGTTTATAGCGTTGGTACTCTTCTCTCCATTCGATTAAGATATCGAAGAGTTTCTCCACTATGTTGATTGTTGCTGTTTTTCTGTCGTCTGAGAATACTACTTTGGATGCAGATAGTTCCCATGCTTTAAATTCATCTTCAACACCTTTGAGGACTTTTATTTCGACCTCACCATTACAAGTTTTCGGGTCATAACTATTGAGGTATTCTATTCTATCACGCGCAGCATTTTTTAATGTGCCATCTTTATTCGTTTTGTTGCGCAGAGTTGCTTCAAGTTCTTTCTTGCATTGGTCATATTCATCTTGACTGAAGGCATGGCGAGCGAATACGGCCTCAATTTCTTTAATGGAATTCTCGCGACTTTGTTCTAAATCATTGATATGATAATAGCGCACTTTGTTAACCATCGTACGCAACCATTCTCTCCAAAAAGCTACATATGGTTTTGTGCCTTTTCCATAATTCTTCGTCCAATCCAAAGTCTTGCGCCATTCCTCAAAGTCTAGCATATCTTGCGGTGAGACTTGTTGGAACAAAGATTGATCCACATAGGAATTAAAATCATTCTCATCCATTTGTTGGCTATCAGGGCTAATTCCAACCAAATACCAGTATTTCTGGATAAAACGCAGACATACGGAATGGATGGTACCTATCGTGGCTGCACCTATTTCGTTTGCCTCCTTCGGCATGTTCAACTCCAATAGTTTTTTCTTTGCCCTCTCTTGCATCTCCTGCGCTGCTGCACGGGTAAAAGTGGTCATCATGATTTCAGAGGGACGACACTTCTCGTTCGTTATGGCATCGACCAATTTGTCAATGATACGGGTTGTTTTACCGCTTCCTGCTCCTGCGCTAATATATGTAATGTTTTGCATAGTAGATTATTTCATTTTAATGTTTTTCAGTATAATATGCTTGGGGTATGTTTCCCTATCAGAATTCTTAACAGTAGGTTCAACAATACCCTTGGCTAATTGTTCTAAACGATCCTCTCGCTTTTTTATCCATTCTTCCCATTTTGGGCTCACGCCAGCAGGTTCGGTATACAAGTCCATCTTCGGGAATAAATAATATGCATACCATGCTACTTTCTTTGGCGCCATTTGTTTTTCTACAGCATATTTGTACATATATAACTGATAGGCCTCTCCATTATTGATTCCTTTCTCAAAGACATCGCGTGTGGACCACTTAAGGTCAATAATAACGAGATCGCGGTTTTGGTCCTCAAGAAGCATATCCACATATCCGTGCGGATTATCGAAGGGGTCAAAAGACGTTGAAAACTCATACTCTGAACGAAGAGGCGTAAGTCGTTTCTCCTTTATTATATCAATGAGATGCTTTATGCTCTCTTTAGCATCTTCCTTGAATACGGCCAGCATATTCACATTCTCGGGTAGATTAAGGAATGCCGCACATTCCTTTTCTGCATCCATAGCCTGCTTAAAGAGTTCATCGTATTGGTCGTTAAAGCGCGATTGAATATCATCTAAGGAGTATGCTTCAGTCTCGTTCTTATTAACCAACAGTTCTACCACTTTGTGCGCAATTTTGCCTTTCATCAAATTCTCATTTGGTTCCTTATCATCTTCAGGAGCAGCCAAACCGCCCATATTTTCCATTACGTAATCAAACGGGGCGTTCACCAATATATCAATCGCGGAATAGCTGTCTGAGGGTTTAAGGATTTTTGACAGCACATCCGGATTTATCGAGATTTCGCCTATTGGCTCCAGTTTTTTGACCGAGGTTGGTTCCGTTGTCGGGAGTAGAATCTTCTGTCCTTCTGTGCAAGCCTCATCATAAAAATCTTTGTTTTGCTTCAGCGAAGTGATAATCGAATGTTCTCCAAGAGATTCACCCAAATGATATTTAGGAGAAACAAGAATCCAATCTTTGATTCTATTGAAAGTTGTATATAACCATTTCATCTGCGTTGCACTACGCGTTTCCGCATCTATGATTTTCAGCGCTATTCTCTCTTCAGATGACAAAAATTCATAAGGATCCGGTGTAAATCCATTGCCTGCACAGTCCAACCAAACAAGTCGATTAGGAATATCCTTCTGATCAAAGATGGTTGCTACGGGATGTGGACATCCTACGCGATCCGTTCTCCATTGTTTGCCGCCAATGGCTTGCATCGTATCACTTAGTCGTTTTTCATCGGCGCAGACCAGCATTGTCTGTGCGTCATACGGCAGTTTTACCAATAATTGCCAAGCCTCATATTGTTCGTTTGTAGTAATAACAGTGCAGGTATGTCCTTTGGTGTTGAGTGCTATATCCAAAGAATCCATTGCGTACGAAACACTCGGTAGCTGCTCTAATACATTGGCAATCATTGGTGGTATTAATGCCTTAGGAATGCGAACTTCAATAGAATCCCTATTGTTAATAGGATGTCCACCTTTCAAATATTGATATACTTCTCTCCATCTATCCGCACGGCTCGGATAAGTTTTGAGGGCTTCGTCGCATGACGCGAAGACTCGTAGTTTGTTGCTTCCTTCATTTATAGTGTCCGCTGTACTCCAGCCGGCCATAACTAAGAGATCACGCCATTTCAATAGTAGTTTGGCAGTACCTTCCGAGTCTGACTCAAGAGAGTTAGAGAAGATAGTAGTTCCTTGTGCCTTTATTGCCTCTGCATAGGCTTGAGCTCGCTCTTTTTCTGCCTTCTCGGAATCGTCCACTACAGTTTGCGGCAAACCTGCTCGCATAAGGAGTTGCTCCAAAAGCCCCGCATCTCCCACAGTTACTTCATCCCACAAATTCTGTGAGATGTACGCATTACCAGTATAATAAGGATTGTAGATTATATTCATGGTATAAAGTTTTTCGTACTAGTATCTATTTTACAAATCTTTTGTTTTTGAATAGCATGACACATCCCCATCGGAGCAGTGAACAACTGCTGCAGCTGGTACGCCATTTCGCCAAGCAGAACCTAACTTTATTTCTTTCCATTGCGCTATGGTGCCTAGATATGTGATGGATAATAGCGATTCGCACCAATCGAAAGCCATACTTCCAACACTCTTAACGCTGGTAGGAATAGTAATGGATTTTAACGATTCGCAAAAACGGAAAGCCTCCGCTCCAATACACTCGACACCATCAGGGATAATGATAGAGGTCAGTGATTCGCAACCCTCAAAAGCAGCATCTCCAATCCCCGTAATACTTTCTGGAATGATTGTTTGAGAGCAGCCTCGTATCAATGTGTTGGTCGCGGTCTCAATAATGGCATTGCAATTCATGCGGCTATCATATATAGGGTTACCCTCGGCAACAATGATACTTGTCAATGCGGTGCAACCTACAAAAGCTTTCTTTTCAATAACTGTGACGTAATCAGGAATAACAATACTCTTCAATGAGGAGCAAGATTCAAAGGCGCGATATCCAATACTCGTCACACCATCTGAGATGACAATAGATGTAAGAGAGAAGCAACACGAGAAAGTCAGATCCCCAATAGACTTGACGTTATCAGGGATAATAATAGAGGTCACTTTTTCGCAATTCTCGAAAGCACCCTTTCCAATACTCGTCACACCATCTGGGATAACAATAGATTCCAGCGATTTACAATAAGCGAAAGCATTCTCTTCAATACTCTTGACACTATCAGGAATAACGATAGAGGTTAAAGAGAAGCAAAAGTTGAAAGCACTCTTTCCAATACTCGTCACACCATCTGGGATAACAACAGATTCCAGGGATTCACAATTTTTGAAAGCACTCTCTCCAATACTCGTGACACTATTGGGGATTGTGACAGACTTCAATGAGTAGCTACCTGCGTAAGCCTCCGCCCCAATACTATCGACACGATAAGAGAGTTTGTTAAACTTGACGATCTCGGGGATAATGATATTTTCGTCATCAAGTTGGGTATCATCTTTGAGTTCGATGACCTCTGCGGTCAAATTATTCTCATCGAGACGATATCTGATACCATCAATAATTTCTTCTTTCATAATTGTTATAGTTGTTATGGTTTATTATTTGTTTTTTTAACCTATTGGCAGAATCAAACTAACTCATATTGTACTCTTTCAATGGTTAATTTGCTATCTGGGAATTATATTTAGAGCTTTTTTTTATATTTTGCACGAGAATCTTAACAAATCGGTAAGGTAGAGATTACAGAGAATAGCTTTGAATTATAATCCATATTTATAGTTTTAGAGTATAAAAACAATAAAACTTCGCTAGTCTTTCTTTTTTCCTCTCAAAAGTAACCAAAGGAACTGAAACGGCAGTGTCAGGCAATAGCCGGTAAATGCAAGAAGTGCCACTATATCAATACAAGCAGACTTGATAGCCGCCTCAAGCCCCCAATTTTCATACACCCATTTGATGCGTTCTATGTTTATCATATGCATTATTTTAGAAAAGGTCCTGAAATTTGTATTTTAATCTTCCTGATTGTATGTCTACTTCTTCTTGGCTTTCTTGAAAGTCCTCGTCCTACTCATCAGAGTCGTCTCCTACTTCAAAATAGTCATGAACAACGTTATATACACGAATGAGAGCCTCGGTGTCATCACAATCTTCAAGGTCCAAATCGAAAGAACGTCTTTGATAATATTCCTCGTCTTCGTTAAAATAAAGTGTAATGTTTACATCGTCACCTTCCACCTTACAACCAATGCTTGTGATGAATTCAAAATAATCCTCATATGGATCTGCCATTCTAATATGAGAGTTTTCTCCCCCAGAGGTCGGCCAGGTCGATTCGTACCTCGCCATTTTCCTAGACATTCTCCTTAAAGATTTTCTCTATCTCATCGTAACAATCACTCTAAATTTCAAGCATCTTACTGCTAAAGTTAATGTACTCTTTCATATCTTTTTTGTATTTGTGTCACAATGAATGTGACCGGTTAAACATTATCAGCTTGTTTAGGCTAAACGTTCTTTGTTATATTGAAATTTAGTCTTGCAATACGTTGTTATTTCCACAAATGTATCTATTATCATTTTCTTTTCAAAGCCAAAGCGCAATATTTATTACTGTTTCATCAGGAACGATGCGATTTACAATTTTAAATCTATAACTAATCCTTCTTTCTCAACAAAGTATCAAAAGGAACTGAAATGGCAGTATCAGGCAATAGGCGATAAATATAAAAAGCACGCGTGGCAAATTCAGAATTTACCTCGCGTATATATAAATATTTAAAGGAATCACTTTCTTTTGTTCACCATTGCATCAATTGCGGCAACGGCTGTGATGTTGAGAATCTCCTGCACTGAGCTCTCGAAATCGATGAAGTGGATTGGCTTGTTCAATCCCATCTGGATTGGTCCGATAATCTCGGTATCAGAACCAAGTGCCTGCATCATCTTGTATGACGATGAAGCCGAGTTCAAGTTGGGGAACACAAGTGCATTCACTTCCCTGCCCTTGAGTTTGTTGAACGGATACTTCTTGTCGCGCAGCTCGCTGTTCAATGCAATGTTCACCTGCATCTCACCATCGAGCAACCAATCGGGGTAATTCTCATGGATATGGGCAACAGCCTTGCGTACACGCTCGGCGCTACCGCCCTGGTCGGTTCCGAAGTTAGAGTATGATGCCATTGCAATCACCGGCTCATGGTTGAAGAAACGTACCGATTTCTCTGTAAGGCGTGCAATATCAATGATTGTCTCGAGGTCGGGTGCACGGTTAATCAAGGTATCGGCTACAAAGAATGTACCCTTCTTTGAGTTGATGATATGCATTGTAGCGAATGTGCTGTAACCCTCCTGCATGCCAATCACCTCCTTGGCAACCTTGATGGTGTTCGAGAACTTTGTATAAAGGCCTGTTACAAAAGCATCGGCATCGCCGGTCTCAACCAT
The DNA here is from genome assembly GCA_045644005.1 of Bacteroidaceae bacterium. Lineage (GTDB taxonomy): Bacteria > Bacteroidota > Bacteroidia > Bacteroidales > Bacteroidaceae > HGM04593. The sequence continues at coordinate 15,992 of JAZRGF010000332.1, forward strand.
CATCATACCAAAGTAGTTGCGCTCGAACATCTTGTCGTTT
>JAZRGF010000333.1:0-19738 GCA_045644005.1 Bacteroidaceae bacterium
CCCTTCATCTCCCAACAAGAGGGTACTTCAATGTTGTCCCAAGCCGATACATCGGCATCGTCGCCCCAGAAATCATCCTCGCCCGGACGAACCGACGGCTCTGGAACGAGATTGAATTTCCATGTACCGTTGAGCGACAGATAGTCGGCCTTCTCGGGAGTAAGCCATGCCTTGTTGTAGTTGACATCGGCCTTCATGGCATCTGTAGAGGTGTAAGGGATGAATGTTGCACGTGCTGCCTCCTTGTTCTCCTCATAGACCTGCTGGTTCTCCCAATAGTCTCCTACCGGGCCAGCAGCCACAGTAAAGAAGAACTTGCTGTAGTCACCATCCTTGTCAGAAGATGCAATGAGTTTGTCACCACTTGCCTTTATATAGAACTTTGTACCTTTATATGTTCCTGTAAGGTAGAAGTAACCGTCACCGGCATCTTCAAGAATTACATTTTGATTCTCATTACCGGTGTCTGTGGTATATACAAGCGGTGTCCTGTCGCCATTGAGGAACATATCCATTGACATATTGCAACTATTCGATGTCAATATCAAACCTGTTTTACCATTAGAGACTCTCCAGGTTTGGGCATTGTCACCATCCACATAGGGCTTCACGTCAATGAGAGCCGCAAGCGCAGCATCGGCAGCAATTGTCAACACATTCCTTGTTGCAACATTGCTTATGACATAGCTCTTGCCTGCATAGACCTTGGCCTGTGAGAACTGCTTGCCTGTATTGCGGAAGAAGTAGAGAATATCCTCGGGGGCATACTCTGTGAGCATCATCGGATAGCCGTCATTGTCCACTGCAAGGAACTGGTATGGGTTCGAAGAGTTTGCCATGCGGTTATATCCATCGCCGGGAGCCACAATCTTGAAACGCTGGTTGGGGTTCGCAGGCTCATAGTTCCACTGCACGGGATGACCCACGCCCGGAGCCATATCAAGCGCCTTGCCCGATGTAGGATTCACGAATGAAAAGACTCCATCGGTCTCAGTTGGGTACATGGCCCACTCCTGTCCGGCACTGGCCTCATTGCCATCGGCAAAGACTATGCGCGCATCGTTGTTGACATTGTCGCCATTGGAGAGAAATTTTTTGTTGGCAAAATTCTCGATACGATAAATCGTAACTTGTTCAACTGTAGGTTCCAGTTCCTGGGCTACAAGTTGCTGCAATGCAATAAACATTGCGAGCAATGCCCAAAAGAGATGAGATGCTTTTTTCATATTTGACTTGTATTGATATTTCATGTAAATGCAAAAATAAGATAAAATAATTAAAACAAAAGAATAATTTGTACTTTTCACATTGTTCGTCTATTTTTGCATGGATGATAATCCTTGGTAAATGTCATCCCGACAGAGCGGAGCGACGTGGGATCTCTTTAATCGCGTATAATGAGATATCTCACATACGTTCGATATGACAATTTCATTATTATTTTTGCATAGAACGACAAATAAAAACACACGATATGAAATCAATCAGAAGATTTATGCAGACAGCAGTCGCAGCACTGCTGCTTGTAGCGCCGACAGTTACAAAGGCGCAATACACCCCTACAGCTGAGAACCTGAAATCACGTCAGGAGTTTGCCGACAGCAAGTTCGGTATCTTCATACATTGGGGAATATACAGCATGTTCGCTCAGGGCGAATGGTACCTACAGAACTACCCCATTGACAAGGCAGAGTATGCCAAGGCTGCCGATGCCTTCTACCCACATCGTTTCAACGCCAAAGAGTGGGTTGCCGCCATAAAGGATGCCGGAGCCAAGTACATATGCTTCACCAGCCGCCACCATGATAGTTTCTCAATGTGGGACACAGAGCAGAGCGACTACAACATTGTTGACGCGACACCTTTCGGCCGCGATGTAATCAAGGAACTTGCCGAAGAATGCCACAAGCAGGGAATAAGACTGCACTTCTACTACTCGCATATCGACTGGGCGCGCGATGAATACCCAATAGGCCGCACCGGCCGCAATGTCATAGGCCGCGACTATGAAAAAGCCGACTGGCCCGCATATTATGATTTCATGAACAAACAGCTCACAGAGCTGCTCACAAATTATGGCGAGATTGGCGCAATATGGTTCGACGGCAAGTGGGACCGCGACCAGGACAGTATACCTTTCAACTGGCAGCTCGATGAGCAGTATGCCCTCATCCACAGCCTGCAGCCTCAATGCCTCATCGGTAACAACCACCACGAGACACCATTCCCAGGCGAGGACATACAGATTTTCGAACGCGACCTGCCAGGCGAGAACAAAGCCGGCTTGAGCGGACAGAGCGTGAGCCGCCTGCCACTCGAGACTTGCCAGACAATGAACGGCATGTGGGGCTACAAGCTCGTTGACCAAAACTACAAGAGCACCGAGACACTCATCAGACTGCTTGTGAGCACATCGGGTAAAGGTGCGAACCTGCTTTTGAATGTCGGTCCACAGCCTAACGGAGAAATTCCTGCAGCAGCCCTTGAGCGCATGAAGGAGATGGGCGAATGGCTACGTGCCAACGGCGAGACCATATACGGCACAACAGCCGGTGATATCCCGGCACAGGATTGGGGTGTGACAACACGCAAGGGCACCCGCCTGTTTGTTCACATCTTCGACTGCAAGGAGAAGGAACTTACCCTGCCGTTGGAATGCAAGGTGAAGAAAGCCTTCACATTCAGCGACAAGCAGCCGGTGAAATTCAAGAATACAAAGGATGGCGTGAAGTTGATGTTCAACGAAGCCCCTACAGGCATTGACTACATTGTGGAGCTGATAACAAAGTAACCATTATGGCCGTGTTAAGTTTGAAAACACCAAAATGGTAACTTTCGGTTTGATAATCGAAATAATTACGATGAAGCAAAGGAGTTATTTGAAATGGAAATCGCTAATTGTGGTGAGGAGGTTCTTAGAGCATTCTTTGATGATGATAGACAAATCATTCAGGTGATTGAAGGAACTGAATGGATTATTAATATTGATTTATTTAATGAATAATAGTCATGTAAATCGAATTATTCAAGACCTTTTCTTTATTATATATAAAAATTATATGTGTTTGAAATGAATACAATTGCTGATTATATATTTGAAACAGAACATAGAAAAAACGTACATAATGTGTTTGAAATGTCATTAATATCTGATATTAAAGATAATCTCCCAAAAAACACAAAAATATATGTATATGGTGAAAATGACGAACAAGGTACAAAACCACCTCATTTTCATGTAAGAATAGATAATAGATATGAATTTGAAATTAAATTTGATGATTTTAATTCATTAGAAATTTGGAGATCTAAAAATGCCAAGTATGATTGGAAAAACTATTCAGATGTAAAAAAAGAAATTAAAAACTGGTTAGTATCTAAAAATATTGAAACACCGGAATACACAAATATGCAGGTAATATTAACCGAATGGAATAGAGAAAATCCTAATCATAAAATAGATAAAGAATTTTATATCAACAAGTCAATACTTGAAATTTGCGCCGGTAGCGTGGAGAGCGCCATTGCAGCACGTGACGGCGGAGCACAACGCATTGAACTTTGCGCAGCATTGGAGGTTGGCGGCGTCACACCGTCGGCCGGAATGATTGCCGAGGCACGCAAAGTGGAAGGGCTGACACTAAACGTTATCATACGCCCACGCGGAGGTGATTTCCTCTACAATGAGTACGAGGTTGCCTGCATGGAACAGGATATACGCACATGCAAGCAACTTGGGGTTGACGGTGTGGTAATTGGAGCACTCACTGCCGAGGGCGACATTGACACCATAGCCTGCAAGCGGCTCATTGCAGCCGCCGGTGGAATGAGCATAACATTTCACCGCGCATTCGACATGTGCCGCGACCCGCGCAAGGCTTTGGAGGAGCTCATTGCACTCGGTTGTCACAGAGTGCTCACATCGGGACAGGCAGCAACAGCCCAGGCGGGTATTCAACTCCTTAAGGAACTCGTTGAGCAGGCCGCAGGGCGCATAATAATCATGCCGGGTTGCGGAGTGAGCAGCGCGAATGCAGCAGGCATCCTGCAAGCCACAGGCGCAAGGGAGATACACGCATCGGCACGCAAGAGCGTTGGCAGCGGCATGCAGTTCCGTCACAGCGGAGTATCTATGGGCAACCCCGACAGCGATGAATATGCCCGCAAGGAGACCGATGTAAACGAAGTGAAAGCCATTGTCAACAGCATACTATGAAATTACTGAAGGAACGCATTCTAAAGGACGGCAAAAGCCTCGAAGGAGGTATCCTCAAAGTCGACAATTTCATCAACCACCAGATGGATGCCAGACTGATGATGGAGATGGCGAAGGAGATTGTTGCCCGCTTCAAGGGAACAGCCATTGACAAGGTCATTACCATCGAGGCAAGCGGCATTGCGCCGGCAATAATGGTAGCCTATCTGCTGGATGTTCCGGTGGTCTTTGGCAAGAAGAAGGCACCGAGCACCATGGAGGGCATTATTAGAAGCGAAGTGTTCTCATTCACCAAAAGCCGTTCATATAATATCTGCCTTTGCGAGAGCTACCTGCAAAAAGGCGAGCGTTGCCTCTTTGTAGATGACTTCCTTGCCAATGGCAACGCTGCACTGGGTATTCTTGACCTTGCATCGCAAACAGGTGCTGAAGTTGCGGGAATGGCGTTCCTCATTGAAAAGGGATTCCAGGCCGGGGGCAAGTTGCTCCGCGAGAAAGGGATACACGTTGAATCGCTTGCAATCATTGAAAGCCTCGATAACTGCGAGATAAAGATTAAGGATTAAACAAGACCTTTATAACCAAAGCAGGTAGCAACGTACGATGCTCCCTGCTTTGGTTATGCGTTTAAAAAATCTTACATTCAATCTTCTACCACCGAAAAGCCAAGCGCTTCCACGGCCTTTACGACATCCTCCTTGTTTGGGTTGCCGTGAACAACGGTGCGGCCGCTTGCAAGGTCAATCTCCACACTCTCGACACCGGCAACCTTCATGATTGCGGCCTCGGCATTGCTCTTGCAGTGGTTACAGTTCATTCCTTTTACTGTAATCGTTATGCCCTGTGGCGCGATGCTGCATGCCTCACAACTGCAAGGTGAATTGTCCCCCTGTTTTAGGGGGACGAGCGAAGCGGAGGGGGTACCTCTGCGGTATCGTTGAATGAATGCATTTGCAAGCAACAGGGCAAACACAATGGAGCAGACTGTGTTGAAATATGATATTTCGCCACAGCTGTGACAACTATGGATTTTCTCCAGAGACGCAGTAAACCATTCACGTGGCAACAGATAATCAATGCCAAGACCAAAGAGTATAGCACAACCTACAATTGAAAAGAGATAGGTGAAAAGGCTCCTGCGCCCCATCACCTTGCCAATGACAAGCAAGGATGCCACATTCACCGCAGGGCCAGCCATAAGCAGAACAAGCGCCGTACCGGGTGAAAGACCTTTGAGCATCAAGGCTACCGCAATGGGTATGCTGCCTGTTGCACAAAGATACATTGGAATGGCAAAGAGCAGTACCATGAGCATACTTGCAAGAGGTTTGTCTGTAAAGAGCGAAAAGAAAGAGTCGGGCACAAACACCGTTATCACACCCGCAACAACAAGACCAAGAACCAGCCAGCGACCGATGTCCTGCATCATTTCAACGTATGCATAGCGTGCAGCAACCTTCATCTTCTGCACCAGCGTTGTATTCTCTTCTTTGATGCAACAGCCATGTCCTGTTGCAACTACTGCACCAACATCTTTATCTGTGCAATTGGCAAGTGTGCCGCCCAAAAGTGCTGTGGCAAGCGCAACAAACGGACGCAACAGGGCAAAAGGCAAGCCCATGAGCGAATAGGTTGCAATGATGGAGTCCACGCCCGTCTGCGGCGTGGCAATGAGAAACGATATTGTGGCACCCTTTGATGCCCCATCCTTGCGCAAGGACATTGCTGTGGGAATTACTCCACAAGAGCACAACGGTAACGGAATGCCCAATATGGCCGCATTAAGTACCGAACGGAAGCTGTTGCCGCTAAGATAACGGCTATACATCGCCTTTGGCACAAAGGCATGCATAATCCCGGCCAACGTAAAGCCCAACAGCAGATAGGGCGACATACTGTTTACAAGTTCAAATATCTCTTTCATCACATCACAAATTCTAGCGCGTAGCTGTTCATTCCGAGCGTATGCGAGGAATCTCTAAAAAACATTCCAGAGATATCTCCCTACGGTCGATATGACATTTTCCGTATTGGTGTCATGCTGAACGCCGGTAGACATCACATTTTTAGATTCTTCACATTGTTCAGAATGACACATTTATACTTTACTTAATCGAATCAACCGCCAAAAGGTTTTGGAGGGGCAACCGTTACTCACCAAGCTGTTTGATAACCTTTACAAGTTGCTCGCCAAGAGATATCGAATAACCCTGCGACACAAACACCACACGGTTGAAGGTATCGGCCACAAGAATCAACGGACGGTTGGGGTTCTGCAACTTCATGTTTGTCACAATCTCGTTGTATATCTTGTCATTGATATCTGTACCCCACACCACTGTCGACGGCAATTCGGGGAAATCGTTCACAAAGCGTCCGGCCTCGTCCTTGTCGCGGAAAAGGAGCACCATCTTCTGCCCCCACTTCTCGAACTCCTCCTTGTAGGGCATCACATCGCGCAGGAAGTGGTTTGTGGGCTCGCTGCCAGGTGCAATCACTGCAATGATATAATATCCACGGCCGGTCGATGAAAGCAACGAGCGTTCACGCTCTTCGGCAAGGTCATAAAAGAGATTCTCGCTGTTGAAATCGCCAATCACCTGCAACTGCTCACTGCTCTCGCGCTGCACGAACTCAATGTCACATTCCTTGCCATCCTCGATGTTGAAGAATGTGAGATGTGCAAGCACGCTACCGTCGGCCATGCGTGTGCCGGTCATCATAAAATAATTGCCGGCATCCAGTTGTGTTCCATCCTTGAGCAGGCTCTCCCATGTCACACCCTCCTCGGGGTAACCGAGCAGTTGCAGACGGCCATCGACAATCTTTGAGATTGAGAAGTGCGAGTAGTAGCGCGGGTTGTCAATAAAACGGGTTGGAGCATAAGAAGCCTTCAAGGTACCTTGTGGTGCCGTCCTTGCTCCTGTTGCAACAGCATCAAAATCCACGTCGACCCACTTGTAGTTCTCCATATACTGTGTCTTGCCAGTCACCTCATCAATACGTGCCGGGATGCCCATTGCGCGTGCCACCGATACAAAGAAAATGTCGCGCGAATGGGGATCGGCAACGCGCATCTCCCAAACTCCACGTGGCGACATGCAGAGCGACAGCGGATTCCACGCCGCATCAACTTTTATGCTGTCGCGACACCACTTTACCCAACGTTGTGGATCGCCTGCAAAGAATCGTCTTTTGTCGGCATCGAACCATTTTTTAAAGGAACCCTTGTATTGAGTTATCATCTCATTGCTGTCGCGTGGGCAAAGGATATACTTTTGGAATACCTCATCATATGCACCATTGCGTACAGTGCTGATAAGATGGTCACGCAACACCCACAGGTTCACATCACGTAAATCCTTGTCCGAGATGCTCAAGAGAAGATAGTAGGCCAGCTCACGCTCCTCGCGAGGGGTCTCCGAGAGGAATTTCTTTATTGTCGCATGGTTGCCACGCGATTTCAGGAGCAACTGTGCAACCACCTTTTCGTGCCCGTCGCAAAACTCCAGTTTGCGGGCGAATGCAAGAGCCTCATCGGGTGACATGAAAGTTGAGACATAGGCATTGCGGATGGAATCCTCAACAGCAAAGCGACGAGTGTTCTCCGCTGCCTGCGCAGCACTCACAAAAGGTACTGTATTACGTTCATGCGGCGGAACGATATCCATCTCCAGCGTAGCGCTGTAGCCGGGTGCCCTGTCAACGACAAGCTTCACATCGGTGGCCTTGCCGGCTGTGAACTTCACGAATCCGAACTTGCCGCCTGCCGATGCCCAAGCCACCATATCGCCATAACCGGTTGTTATTGAAGTGCGGCCTTTGCTGTCGGTCTCCTTTGATGCCGCAGTAAAGAACTCGGCATAGTTGAATATTTTGAACTCGACATTTGCCTTCAGGGGCGCACCGTTCTCGTCGACCACACTTATCCTTGTCGTAATGACAGGAGCATAGTTCGCCGTCACATTTATCTCTGTGTAGCATGGTGTAACGCTCAACACCTCCTCGGGGCCGTCGTAGCGGCCGAACACGTTTGTGTGCATGAGCATGCCGCGCGATGCAGGAGCATTGAACCACGCAAGGTCGAGCACCGGCTCGGGCTCACAGGCACCAATGAAATGCCACTTGCCATCCACCCAAGCCTCTACCCAGGCATGGTTGTTGTCGGTATGCGCCCAACGTGGAGTATATACCTGACGGGCAGGGATTCCCACTGCACGCAATGCAGCGACGGTGAATGTTGACTCCTCGCCGCAACGGCCATAGGCAGTGCGCACTGTTGCCAGTGGTGAACTGGTTCGTATGTCGCTGGGGGTATATGTAACCTTCTCGTGACACCAATGGTTGACCTCAAGCACTGCCTCACGCATTGTAAGGTCCTGTACACGCTCTTTAAGTTCCTTGTAGAACTCGGCACGGCTGCAGTCGAGGTTCTCATTGTTAACCCTCACCGGCAATACAAAATGCAGGAATTCCCTCACAGGCACCTGCTTTCCCCATGGCATTTCGGCACGTGCCTTCAGTGCATAATCAACGTTCTCCAGGTGATACTCGGCACTGTAGTCGGCAATGTCGGGCAATGGCATATAGGCATAGAGGAACTGCATGGCCTGCAGTCTGTTACCCGACAGGGTCTCAAAGATATCGAAATAGCTTTTGTCGGCAACCAACTCACGACGTGCCTTGAATTCCTTGGCTATCCTACCACTCTTATCAAGATTTTCACGAGCCGTCATAGGCATGAGCGAGAACAGCGCTGCAACAAGTAAAATGATATATTTCTTCATAGTAAAATATTTTCTATGGTGTAAATATAAGCATTATTAATCATTCCAAAGGCAAATGTTGTCATTTATTGACACAAAGTGGCTTTTTTTGCCGCCAAGCACTCCGGTAATGAATGTTTTTTTATATTTTTGCAAGGAACTGTGCACAGACACCATTAAACAGGCGACTGTGCATCATAAAAATTTGACAAGTGAACGATTACGGGAAAAACATATCGATAAAAAGGCTTCTTTTATGGTTGTGGAAGAATTCGAAAGGAGCACGCGGGCAAGCCGCCACAAACACCGGCATAGGACTTGTTGACGTAGCCTGCCAACTGCTGTGGGTCCTTGCCTGCAAGCATGCCATTGACATTGCCACCGGGGTAAAGGAGGGTTCACTGGCCGCAACCGGCATTGTCATTGCCGCGCTGATGCTTGTACAGATTGCATCGCGTGCCGTGAGCCGATGGATACATGCCGTCACCGGCAACAAGGTTCGCAACAGAATGCGCCGCGAGGTCTTTGCACGCCTGTTGCGCTGCGACTGGCTACACCTGCAAAAGCACCACACCGGCGACCTCATCAACAGGCTCGAGGGAGATGTCTCGGGCATCACCACACTCATAACCGAAGTGATACCCGCAACAATCATTGCCGGCACACAGTTGCTTGCATCGTTTGTATTACTATTCACCATGAGCCCGCTGCTTGCCGTGGCAATATTCATCACATTGCCGATATGCCTGGCTGTGAGCAGGGTCTATGTAAAGAAGATGCGCAGGCTGAACCGCGATGTGCGCGACAGCGACAGCCGCATACAATCGGTACTGCAGGAGAGCCTGCAGCACAAGGAGCTGATAAAGTCACTGGAGCAGAACGACTCGACAGAACAGCAGCTGTCCGACTTGCAGAACCGCCTGCAGGACCAGGTCGCCAGCCGCACGAAATTCTCGCTCGGTGCATATTCGCTCATACAACTTGGCTTTGCAACCGGCTATGTCATTGCCTTCATGTGGGGAGTCGGCAGTCTTGCCGATGGCATAATCACATATGGTACAATGGCCGCCTATCTGCAGCTCGTAGGCCTCATACAACGCCCCACAATGGACCTGAGCCGTTATATTCCCGGCATTGTATCGTCACTGACAGCTGCCGAGCGCCTTTATGAGCTGGAGGATATACCCATTGAACAGCAAGGCGATGCCATAATGCTGGGGGAGACAGCCGGAGTACGCTTCAACAATGTGACATTCCGTTACGAGGAGGAGAAGCGCCTCATCCTTGACAACTTCACATTCGATTTCCCGCCCAACAGCAGCACCGCCATCGTTGGCGAGACAGGAGCCGGAAAGACAACACTGATAAGGCTGCTCATCGCACTCATAAACCCACAAGGCGGCAGCATTGAACTATACAACGACAAGGAACAACATGAGTCATCAACCCTCACACGCAGGAATTTCGTATATATTCCACAGGGCAACAGCCTTGTAAGCGGTACAATCAGGGATAACCTGCTTATGGGCAACCCCAATGCCACCGACGAAGAGATGCGCGAAGCACTGCGCATTGCCTGCGCCGAATATGTATATGAACTGCCCGACGGCATTGACAGCCCCATAACCGAACGTGGCGGAGGATTGAGCGAGGGTCAGGCACAACGCATAGCTGTGGCAAGGTCAATACTGCGCCCGGGAAGCATACTCATACTCGACGAGGTGACATCGGCGCTTGATGAGACGACCGAGCAGGAGATGCTCAAGCGACTAACACAGAGCCAGATTGGAAAGACACTGATATTCGTGACCCACAGACCTGCGGTAATAGACTACTGCACACAGGTACTGAGGATTGAAAAGCCATGACAGCAATGACAAGACCACCCCTGCGCACGGGTGTTTTTGCATTTTATTGACAACAGGGCAATAAAAGCGATATTTTGCCGTTAAAGAGAAGATAAATTATTAAAAAAAACAACATTGCTCGCCTTGTCATACTGAGCGCAGCGAAGTATCTCCACCTACACACTATTTTGAGATTCTTCACATCCGTTCAGGATGACACGTTCGCGAAATTACCATAAATTTTAAGTACCATGATTGAATACTTGAGGGGGGAACTGGCCGAGCTCACACCGGCAACAGCGATAATCGAATGCTGCGGCGTAGGTTATGAGACAAGCATCACCCTGAACACATACAGTGCATTGCAAGACAAGAAGAGTGTAAAGCTATACATCTACGAGGTGATACGTGAGGACACACACCAACTTTTCGGCTTCAGCCACAAGGAGGAGCGCGAACTGTTCCTGTTGCTCATTTCGGTATCGGGCATAGGCGGCAACACCGCACGCACCATCCTGTCGGCATTCACCGTAAACGAACTGTGCGAGGCCATATTCACAGGCAACGAGGCTGCCATAAAGAGCGTCAAGGGAATTGGCCTGAAGACAGCACAGCGCATAATCATTGATCTGAAAGACAAGATAAAAGGCATTGGAAGCAGCGTGCAGAGCACTGCCGCGGCCACCGTACTGCCAAACAACGATGTACTTGACGGCGCCGTGTCGGCCCTGATAATGCTCGGTTTCCCGGCAGCTGCAACCAACAAGGTTGTACAGGCAATTGTAAAAAGCGAGCCCACGGCAACCGTGGAGCAGGTCATAAAACTGGCATTGAAACAGCTGTAAACAGTCATGAACAGGCGTACGTTGACACTCTTTGCCCTACTATTCGCGACAATGACAATTCTCGCGCAGGGTGGCGTACGCAATGACTCCATACGCAAATCCCTGCGGGCCAAGAACAAGGCCAATGACGTAACCCTGCAGGACACCATGCAGGCGCGCTTCCCGGTAGCCGAGACCACCCCCCGCGACATCGACGACATGCAACAGCGCCCGCTCGACCTCAAAGCCCCTGAAAACATTGTCACCGACACCATCTACAACGAAGAGGAGGGAACCTACCTGTTGAGTACCCGACTCGGTAAAGGCGGCATGCTCACCGCCCCCATCCTGCTCACTCCCGAGGAGTATACAAAATGGAAGGAGCGCAGCGCCATGAGCAGCTTTTTCAGGAAGAAGAACTATGAAGCGTGGGAGAGCTCACAGAAAAAGAACAAGTTCGACTTCACCGACATGCACTTTGACCTGGGACCGGCCGAAAAGATTTTCGGCCCCGGTGGTGTGCGTGTAAAGACACAGGGTAATGCGGAGCTGAAGATAGGCTACTCGATACAGACCATCGACAACCCTGCCCTACCATCACGAAGCAGAAGGACAAACAGCTTTGACTTTGACGAGAAGATAAACCTTAACGTGCGAGGCAGCGTGGGCGACAAGATGAACATGGACTTCAACTACAACACCGAGGCCACATTCAGCTACGACGCCAAGAAAATCAACCTAAAGTACAACGGCAAGGAGGATGAAATCATCAAGCTTGTAGAGGCCGGCAATGTCTCGTTCCCCACCAACTCAAGCCTCATCAAGGGCGCGTCGTCACTCTTTGGTATCAGGACAGACCTGCAGTTCGGCAAGCTGCTGTTGCAGACTGTCGTTTCGCAAAAGACATCGAACAGCACAGTCGTGAACTCAAAGGGAGGCACGCAGCTCACCACTTTTGAGATTGAGATAACCAACTACGACGAGAACAAGCACTTTTTCCTCGCCCACTACTTCCGCGACAACTATGACCGTTCAATGTCACAATTACCGACCGTGCTGTCGGGCATCGACATCAGCCGCATCGAGGTGTGGGTAACCAACAAGACCAGCGACTACAACAACCCGCGTAACATTGTGGCCTTTACCGATATTGCCGAGAACAGCCACATAAGCAACCCTGCATGGAACGCAACGGGCAGCAATGCCATCCCTCACAACAATGCCAATGACCTCTACAACCGGATGAACACCACATACTCGGGCATAAGGGACATTGACCAGGCGAACAACATATTGGGGAGCATTGAAGGCATAAACGGCGGTTCGGACTATGAGAAGCTGTCGAATGCAAGGCTACTATCTTCGTCGGAGTACACCCTGAACAGGGCACTCGGTTACATTTCGTTGAAGACCCCTTTGAGAGCCGATGAGGTGCTTGCCGTAGCCTATGAGTACACATACGGCGGACAGACATTCCAGGTCGGTGAATTCTCGAGCGACGTCAAGGAGTCAAAGACAACCCTGCTGCTCAAGCTTATTAAGCCCAACGCATGCTCACCAAAGAACGGATGCTGGGATTTGATGATGAAGAACGTATACTCACTTGGCACACGCAACCTGCAGAGCACCGATTTCAGACTCGATGTCTACTATGCCAGCGACAGCCTTGGTACGAACATCACATACCTGCCCGAGACCGAAATGAAGGGTAAGCCACTGCTGCAGCTGCTTGGACTCGACAGGCTCGACAGCAACAACAGCCGCGAGAACCCCAACGGCGTGTTCGACTACATACAGGGTTATACGGTGGATCCATCATCGGGACGCATCTTCTTCCCGGCAGTAGAGCCATTCGGCAGTTATCTTGAAAAGAAGATCGAGAATAGCGCCATAGCCGAGAAGTATATTTTCCGTGAGCTGTACGACTCTACCAAGACCGTTGCCAAGCAGATTGCCGAGAAGGACAAGTTCTACCTCATTGGCGAGTACACAGGTAGCGCGGCCAACGTAATACAGACCGGTTCAACAAACATTCCCCGCGGCTCGGTGGTGGTGACTGCCGGCGGTGTGACACTTGTGGAGAACAGCGACTACCAGGTCGACTACTCATCGGGAACGGTGACCATCCTCAACCAGAACATAATAGATGCAGGAACAGACGTACAGGTGTCGCTCGAGAGCAACACCCTGTTCAACATGCAGCGCAAGACAGTGCTCGGCCTCAACTGGAAGTATGACTTCTCGGACGACCTCAAGTTGGGAGGTACCCTCATGTCACTCTCCGAAAAACCGTTGACGACAAAGGTCGACATGGGTTCCGAGCCCCTCAACAATTTCCTTTGGGGCTTTAACCTTTCGTGGAAGAAACAGAGCCAGTGGCTCACGAACATAATTGACCTGTTGCCGCTGATAAGCTGCACCGAGCCGTCATCAATCAGCCTATCGGCCGAATTTGCAAGGCTAGAGGCCGGCACATCGAAAGAGGTGCAGAGCGAGGCGTCATACATCGATGACTTCGAGAACACCGAGAACGGTGTGGATATCTCCTCACCATCACAGTGGTTGCTCTCCTCGTTGCCCCACGGAATGCAGTACAGCAACCTCTCTAACGACATACGTACCGGCTACAACCGTGCGCGTATCAGCTGGTATGTCATTGACCCGCTCTTCACGCGCCGCAGCTCATCGCTGACACCGGCACACATAAAGAGCGATGTGGAACAGCTCTCGAACCACTATGTCCGCGAGGTCTATGAGCGCGAGCTATACCCCAATAAGGAGTCGACATATGCCGAGTCCTCTACCCTGTCGTTGCTCAACGTCACAAACTACCCCGATGAGCGAGGCCCCTACAACCTCGACACCGATGTCGACTATGAAGGCAAGCTCAACGACCCCGCAAAGCGTTGGGGCGGTATCACACGACAGCTCACCACCACCGACTTTGAGAGCGCGAACATCCAGTATATCGAATTCTGGTTGCTCGACCCTTTCATATACGAACAGACAGGCATGGGCGGTGACCTCTACTTCAACCTTGGCGAGGTGTCGGAGGATATTCTAAAGGATGGCAAGAAGTTCTACGAGAACGGCCTGCCATCGAGCAGCAACCAGTACGAGTTCGAGGAGACAGTATGGGGTCGTATACCCACAAACACCAGCCTGGTGTATGCCTTTGACAACAACTCCGAGAGCCGCGACCAGCAGGACTGCGGACTCAACGGTCTGAACAGTACCGACGAGGCGCAGCACCCCACATACAAGGCCTACCTTGAAGCGTTGCAGGGACGTGTGCGCAAGGAGGTCTATGACAGTATCGCGGCCGACCCTGCAGGCGACAACTACCACTACTTCCGTGGCAGTGACTACGACGCAGTACAACGCAGCATCATTGAGCGTTACAAATACTTCAACAACACCGAGGGCAACTCGCCAAGCAACAGCGACAACGATTACAGCAGCGCGGCAAAGGTGACTCCCGACGTTGAGGATGCCAACCAGGACTTCACGATGGATGAGTACGAGAATTACTTCCAGTACAGAATCTCGCTACGCCCCGAGGATATGCAGGTGGGCCGCAACTACATCACCGACAAGCGCACCGTGACCTCAAAACTGCGCAACGGAAATACCGAGAGTGTGGACTGGTACAAGTTCCGCATCCCTATCGACGAATATGAAAAGACAGTGGGTACCATACGTGACTTCACCTCAATACGTTTCATCCGCATGTACATGACACAGTTCCAGAAGCCCGTGACACTGCGTTTTGCCAACATGCAGCTTGTACGTGGCGACTGGCGCCCTTATCTGCAGCCCATTGCATCGAAGAACAACACTTCGCCGACCGTTTCGGGCGAGTTCACCACATCGGCCATCAGCATCGAAGGGCACGGGGACCGTAAGCCGGTCAACTACGTGCTCCCACCGGGTGTGACACGTATCATTGACCCAAGCCAGCCACAGCTGCGCCAGGACAACGAGCAGGCCCTTGCACTCAATATCAACAACCTTGGCAGCAAAGAGAGTCGCGCCGTGTACAAGAAGAGCAACCTCGACATACGCCAATATGAGCGCATACAGCTGTTCATACATGCCGAAGCGCCCGAACTGGATGCCACACAGCTTGGCAACAACGACATGTCGCTCTTCATACGCCTTGGCTCGGACTACAAAAGCAACTACTACGAATATGAGGTGCCGCTGACCGTCACCCCGCATGGCTCATATGACGGCAACAGCTCGGTTGCTGCAGCTATAGTATGGCCACAGGAGAACATGATAGATATCCCGTTAAGCAAGCTGTCGGACATCAAGATTCGCCGCAACACGCTGCGCAACAGCAATGCCGAGGGCGTGACTAACACGACCATATACAGCGAGTATGACAGCGAGACACCAAAGAACAGGATAAGTATCGTGGGCAGCCCGTCACTGGGACAGGTGAAGGTAATGATGATTGGTGTGCGCAACAACAGTTCAAGCAGCAAATCGGCCATCGTGTGGGTAAACGAGATGCGACTCATTGGCTTCAACAACAAGAGCGGATGGGCAGCGCAGGGCAACCTCAACATCAAGCTCAGCGACCTTGGCACCTTTGCAGCACAAGGCAAGATGGAGACTGCCGGCTTTGGCGGCATTGAGGAGAAACTGGCCGCACGACGTACCGATGACAATTACCGCTACTCACTCACCGGAACACTCGATGTGGGCCGTCTGTTGCCACGCTCGTTCAAGATAAGCGTTCCGGCCTACTACTCGTTCACCGAGGAGGTGACATCGCCGCTCTACAGTCCATTCGACACCGACCTCAACTTCGACGACGTGCTCGACACCTATGACGAGGCCGGCAAAGACTCTTTGAAGAGTATCTCCGAGGTACACTCCGTAATACGTAATTTCAGTGTCAGCAACGCAAAGGTCAACATATCGAGCAAGACACCGATGCCTTATGACCCGGCCAACATCAGTTTAAGTTTCTCGCACTCTGCCACAAACAACAGCGGCAGTACGGTGAGCTGGGAGAACCGTGTAAACTGGAAAGCATCGGTGGCATACAACTACTCAAGCCCAATCAAGACCATCAAGCCGTTCGGAAAGATAAAGAGCAAGTCCAAGTGGCTGAAGATATTCAAGGAGTGGGGAGTGAACCCGCTGCCACAGTCATTGGCGCTGAACACCGATATGACACGTGTATACCACGAACTGCAGCGCCGCGACCTGCAGTCGATGACGGGCGACAGCGATATCCCGTTGACATTCTCGCAGCAGTTCAACTGGAACCGCTCGATGGCCATAAAATGGGACCCCACCACCAATTGGCGAATGAGCCTCAACACCGGCACTAATGCCGAGGTTGAAGAGCCGTTCCTCCCGGTCAACAAGGAGAGGTACCCAACGGAGTATGCAGCCTGGAAAGATTCGGTAAAGCACAGCCTGCAGAGCTTCGGCCGCCCGTTGAGCTACCAGCAGAACTTCAGCACGTCATACACATTGCCGCTCAACAAGTTCCCTATTTTCGAGTGGCTCACAGCCGATGCAAGCTACTCGGCAACATACAACTGGCTACGTGGCAACAACATTGCGGGAATGAATGCCGGCAACAACATTGCCAACAAGCGTAACGTGACATTGAAGGCGACGATGAACTTTGAGAAGCTCTACAACCTTATACCATACCTTGAGGAGACCAACAAGCGCTTTGCAAGCAACAACAAGAAACAGAAATCGTCCAAGAGCCAGAAGCCCAAGGTGAACAAGGCAAAGCCATTCACAAAGGAGATACAGCTAAAGAGCGACACTACAACAACCCTTACACACAACCTCAAGAACAGGAAGCTTGAGGTGATAGCGCGTACAAAAAAGGGTGAGACATACAGGCTCAAATACAAGGTGCTCGACGAGAACAAGATTCTAATAAAGAACCTGGACAGCGTGAGCATAAAGGTTACCGTCACAGCCAAGCAACAGAATGGTGAACGCAGCAAGTTCGCCAAGGCCATGCAGTACCCCACAAGAGTGCTCATGATGGTGCGCAATGCCTCGCTGAACTACTCCAATGCATATGCCATGAACCTGCCTGGCTTCATGACCGATGCCGGTGACATATTCGGGCAGAAAAAAGTAGGCGATATCTACTCACCGGGACTTGACTTCGCATTCGGTCTTGTAGATGACAGTTTCCTTGGCAAGGCACAAAGACTCAACTGGCTGCTGCGTAGCGACAGTATCGCCTCAATGGCCACTTCAACAGCGGCCGAGGACCTACAGGCAAAAATGACAATAGAGCCGTTCAAGGAGTTCAAGATAGACCTGAATGCCAGCTGGACACGCAACCAAAGCAAGAGCATACAGTTCATGTACGAAGGCATGCCCACAAACGAGTCGGGCGGATTCTCAATGACCACTATCACCATTGGCACATCCTTTGGTGGCGGTAGCGCAAAGAACAACTACCAGTCCGATGTGTATGACAGGTTCATTGCCAACCTCGACAAGAACCGCCGCGGGCTCGAAGAGATATACAAGGAGAGCGAATACCCGGCATCGAGCAGCCTTGCAGGGCAGAAGTACGACCCCGCCAACGGAGGTGTGGACATATACTCGGCCGACGTGATGATACCATCGTTCCTTGAGGCCTACACAGGTATTGGAGGAAGCGACATTTTCCCCAACATGCTCAGCATGCTGCCCAACTGGAAAATCAAATACTCGGGCCTGTCGAAGCTCCCCTTCTTTGAGAAGCACTTCAAGAGCGTAAACATAGAGCACGGCTACAAGAGCGTCTACGCAGTGGGCGCATACAGCACCTATGCAACATACATGGAGTATAGCCGCGGTATTGGCTTCGTGAACAACACAACCACAGGCCTGCCCATGCCCAGCAGCCGTTACAACATTGGTGCCGTCTCCATCAACGAGAGTTTCTCGCCACTCATAGGCCTTGACGTGACAACAAACTTCAACCTCACACTTGGTGCAAAGTACATCAAGTCGAGAACGCTGAACCTGAGCCTCACAGCCATACAGATGGTGGAGACACAAAATCAGGAGATATCCTTCAACATAGGCTACAAGATTATGGACACCAAACTGTTTGGAAGTGGGAACAAGGCCAGCAAGAGCAAGGAGAAGAAGGGTGGAAACGACATAAATATACGTGCGGACTTCTCGTTCAAGAACCTCTCGTCAATATGCCGCAGCATAGACAAGGGTACCACACAGGCAACAAGCGGCAACAAGGCTTTCACCTATTCGGTAACAGCCGACTACACATACAGCAAGGCTCTCTCGTTCAGCCTCTACTTTGACCGCCAGAAGACAGTACCGCTCATATCCACAAGCTCCTACCCCACCACAACAACCGACTTTGGTGTGAGCATGAAATTCTCACTGACACGATAAATCGAAAAACGATTATGAAAAGATACATCATAGCAATATTCATTGCAACAATGCCGTTGCTTTCCTTTGCCCAAAAGTACATTGTGGTATCCAAGAAGGCACTGCAGCTCCACGTCATCAACGAAAAGAACGACACACTGTTCACATGCCCAGTAGCATGTGGAAAGAACTATGGCAACAAGAGCGCAGAATATGACATGAAGACCCCCGAGGGCGAGTTCAAGATAACGATGATGTATGACGCAACATCGTGGAAACATGACTTTGGCGACGGCAAGGGCATGCGCCTTGGCGCATACGGCCCGCTCTTTTTCAGGCTCAACGTACCGGGGTTCAATGACATTGGCATACACGGCACCATATTCCCCGAGAGCATAGGCAGCCGCAGCAGCGAGGGATGCGTCAGATTGAGAAACGAGGACATTAAGGCACTCTACCCCCATTGCCGCAAAGGGATGAAGGTCATCATTGAGCCCGATGAGGTAGAGTGAGACAAAATGGCAAGAATCCAGAAAAGGAAATGATATAGGTGTACGCAAGAAGAGGCCGGGTCAAAAGTATTTTTGCTCCGGCCTCTCTGTTTTTGTTTTATCGGCAAGATTTTAGTCAGAAGAATGGTATTTTGGCTTATATGAGTTCTTATGCAGCCTTATTACACTCCATATACGTTCCATAAGCACC
>JAZRGF010000334.1:0-6076 GCA_045644005.1 Bacteroidaceae bacterium
CAAAGTCGAGATTCTTGTACAGCTTGCACCGGGCGTGTCAAGCGACAAGACCATTGACGCACTGTATGCATTTACCGACTGCGAGATAAGCATAACACCATGCTGTTGTGTCATAGACAACCACACACCCGTATTCTTGACCGTAAGCGAGCTGTTGCGCCGCTCGGTTGACAGCACAAAGGAGCTGTTGCGTCTTGAACTGCAGATACGCAAGGGCGAACTGCTTGAACAGCTGCACTTTGCATCGCTCGAGAGCATCTTCATCGAGGAGCGCATATACAAAGACAAGGAGTTCGAGCAGGCACACGACATGGACAGCGCACTTGCACACATCGACCGACGTCTGGAGCCATACAAGCAGGACTTCATACGCGAGATTACACGCGATGACCTCTTGCGCCTAATGGAGATAAAGATGGCGCGCATACTGCGCTTCAACAAGGACAAGGCCGAGGAGCTCATTGCACGCCTGAAGAAGGATATTGCCGAGATAGACAAGCAACTGGCACAGATGACAGCAGTCACAATCAAGTGGTTCAACATGCTAAAAGAGAAATACGGAGCACGTTACCCACGCCAGACCGAAATACGCAATTTCGACACCATTGTAGCATCAAAGGTTATTGAGGCAAACCAAAACCTATACATCAACCGTGCAGAAGGCTTCATTGGAACTTCGCTCCAGTAGGATGAATTCGTATCCAACTGCTCCCAGATTGATGACATAATACTATTCTACAAGGACGGTAAGTACAAGATTGTCAAGGTGAGCGAAAAACTGTTCGTCGGCAAGAACATCATCCATGTAGATGTGTTCAAAAAGAACGACAAACGCACTATATACAACGTCGTATACCGCGACGGCAAGAACGGCATACACTACATAAAACGTTTTGCCGCTACTGGCATGACACGCGACCGCGAGTACGACCTCACGCAAGGCACTCCAGGTTCAAAGGTTGCATACTTCACATCGAACCCCAACGGCGAGGCCGAGGTAATCAAGGTGCTGCTGAAGCCCAACCCACGTCTACGCATCTCAATCATAGAGAAGGACTTCAGCGACATCGCCATCAAGGGACGCCAGTCAATGGGTAATATCCTTACCAAGAACGAGGTAGTACGCATCACGCTTAAGAAACACGGTAGCTCGACCTTGGGAGGTCGCAAGGTGTGGTTCGACCGCGATATACTGCGCATAAACTTCGACAACCACGGCGAATACCTGGGCGAATTCGGCAACGATGACAAGATATTGGCAATACGCAAGAACGGCGAGTTCTACGTTACGCCAATAGACCTTAACAACCACTACGAGGATGACCTCATAGTAATTGAGAAGTTCGACCCTGCAAAGGTGTGGAGCGCTGCGCTGTACGACGCGAGCCAACAGGGATATCCATACATCAAGCGCTTTACGCTTGAACAGAGCCCACGTCGCCAGAACTGCTTTGGCGAAAACAAGGATAACCAGCTGATATGGTTCTCCGAGACACCGTTCCCACGCATACAGGTGATGTTCGGCGGCAACGACAACTTTAGAGAACCGTTGGTAATTGAGGTCGATGAGTTCATTGGCGTGAAGAGCTACAAGGCACGAGGCAAGCGACTCACCACATACGAGATTGATGAGATTATAGAGCTTGAGCCAACCAAGCTGCCACCACCGCCCGAGATTGTTGAAGAGCCCGAGACCGAAGAGCCCGACAACGACAGCCCCGAGCAGTTGAAACTATTCAGCGAAGAATGATGACATCCTTCATTAAAATGAAAAGAGAGATTCTTACTATAATTGCAGCCCTTGCACTACTGGCAATACCAGTGGCGTCAAGGGCGCAGTATTTTGTTGCAGACAGCATCATTCCCCAAAGGATTGTGGTAAAGAGCACCACGTTCGGAGCATCACACATAAACAGCTTCGACAGCTATCTGAGCGGATATGAATACACAGGATGTGGGCTATACATGCAACACGAGAATTTCCGCGATGCGCGCACAGGCAGTTACCACTGGAAATTCCAGACCATGTTCAACGGAACAGTTGGCTACGCCACACAAGGAAACAATGCACAGCTGGTAGCCATGAGCTCATATTCATGGGGTGGATACCATCCGTTTACCATTGGCAACAATCTAACCCTGCTTGCAGGTGCTCAGATACAGGTCGAGGGCGGCGCGCTATATATCCCTGGCAACGGCAACAACCCCGTGGCAGCAAAGCTACGCACGGCCATCGCCGCATCGGGAATGGCTATATACCATTTTTCTGTGTCGGGAAACGACTGGACAGCAAGGATGCAGTTAGACATACCACTGGCAGGAGCCATGTTCGCGCCACAGTTCGGGCAGAGCTATTATGAGATATTCGGACTAGGACATGCAAATGGCGTTGTCGCATTCACCCACCCGTTCAACTGCCCCATGTGGAGATATATAGCCTCGCTCGACATTCCGCTACGATGGCGCCACCACAGCAGCACCCTGCGCATCGCATACACAGGCGACATATATCAGAGCCAAATAAACGAAATACGCAGCCACATATACCGGCACGCACTATCCATTGGCTTTGTAAAGACCATATTCAAAGTAAAGCAGGAGAACAGCATAAAGAGATACTCACCATACTAACGGCACAGGAATGATAAAGAAAATATTGCTATACATATCATTGCCATTCATGCTCGCCAGTTGCATTGAGGGAGATGATTTCAGCAACACCCCCAACGGCAATTTCGAGGCATTGTGGAGCATCATAGATGAGCATTACTGCTTTTTCCCGCAGGCCGAGGAGAACTTCGGACTCAACTGGGATGCCGTGTACAAGAAGTACAAGCCCATTGCCAATGAAGCCACGAGCAACGCACAACTGTTCGACATACTTGGCGACATGACAGCAGAGCTACGCGACGGACATGTAAACCTATCATCAATATATGGCACAAAATTCTATTGGGACTGGAAGCTCAACTACCCGCAGAACTTCAGCGACTCCATACAGCGCAACTACCTGGGCCACGATTTCAGGATGACCAATGGAATAAAGTATACAGCCCTGCCCGACAGCATCGGGTATGTGTATGTAGAGAGCTTCGCCAACAATTTCGGCACAGATAACCTATCGGTAATGCTTATGAACCTCAGGCACACCAAAGGCATCGTACTCGACATACGCAACAACGGCGGAGGCATGCTTACCGCAGCTGAGCGACTGGCATCGGCATTCACAAAAGAGAAGATACACTGCGGATACATACAGCACAAAACAGGCAGAGGGCACTACGACCTATCCCAGCCCCAAGAGCTCTATCTTGAGCCATCAAAAGGCACCAAATGGCTACGTCCTGTTGTTGTTCTCACCAACAGAGGAGTATACAGCGCAGCCAACTACTTTGTGATGATGATGCGCGAGCTGCACCACGTAACCATACTCGGCGACAAGACAGGTGGCGGTAGCGGCATGCCACTCAACAGCAGCCTGCCAAATGGATGGAACGTGCGTTTCTCGGCATGTCCCATACTCGACGCCCAAGGCAACCACACCGAGTTCGGCATTGAGCCCGACATCAAAGTAGATATAACCAGCGAAGACTGGAACCAGGGGCGTGACACAATGATAGAGAGCGCAAAAGAACTCATTTTCGACTATTACAATAAAAATAGCGGAAATAATAGTACAAATTAGGAAAAATGTACTATCTTTGCACAAGATTTGCAAAAGCAAACTAAGTTCATCGCGCGTGTGGCGAAATTGGTAGACGCGCCAGACTTAGGATCTGGTGTTTTGCGACGTGTAGGTTCGAGTCCTATCACGCGCTCGATTGGACAAAAGAGGAATTCTCAAAAAAAAGAGAGTTCCTCTTTTTTTGAGAATCGACAATGCGAGCAGCAAAAGGGGCTCACCTTCAAGTCTGGGGGGGAGCTGTCTATTAATGTATTTAATATACAACTAATTTAACTTCTTTGAAATTGCTTCCGCTCGCTTTGTGTGTAAACAAGTTTACCCACATTAACATTGTTGATTTCTTTATCACTCGCAGTATAACATCAAACAAGTTTGCGTTAAGCGCGCTTAATCAAGAAATTCGCCTTCTCGCAATTTTCAACGGTAGTAGTGTTGAGAATTACTATTCTACGCGCCTTTTCATTGCAAAAGGTAATTCCCCGCCAAGGGCGGAAGGGCAGCGTTGGGAGGCACAGCGAGCAGCCGAGCAATGCTTGGAAACAGGTGGCATGATGTTTGAGCGAAGCGAGTTCTTGCCACCCCAAGCATTGCGACAAGCAGCGAGCGGCGAGGTGTGCACCGACTGAAAGATGTCGCAAAGCGACTCTTGAACAAAGGAAGCACCGAATGCCGGACACAGCTGCCCCGTTTTTGGTACTTTTTTCAAAAAAGTACAGAGAGAAAGAGTTGAAGAAAAATACAAGTGAACAATTAAGGTTGAGGACTGCTGTAGAATTTAACGGCGAGCGAAAGCGAGTTTTTTGTCCCCTATAATTTGCTGGTGAACCACTTTTACGCATGTGGGTGTAATAAACAAAAGATGCCGTGTATGACACCTTTTGTTGTTTGAGTAATCCCTCTTTATTTTCTTCTCAGATATGTTACAAAGCGGTAATTGTATGCATGCTTCTCATCGGCTGTGTGCTCCTCCTGTTCAATGACCTCCCATTCGTTTCTTGCGAATTCGGGGAAGAATGCATCGGCATTCTCCGGCGTGTTATCAATCTCCGTCAGGCACAGGATATCGGCATGCGGCAGCGCTGTCCTGTAGAGCATCTCGCCGCCAATAATGTAAACCAGCTCTGTGTCGCTGCAGTTGGCAAGTGCCTCTTCCAAGGAACTGAATGTCTCGCAGCCGGGGAACCCGCTCTCCTTGCGCGAGAGCACTATGTTGCGGCGGTTGGGCAATGCGCCCTTCGGCAACGAGCGGAACGTGTTGCTGCCCATGATTATTGTGTGCCCTGTTGTGAGCTCCTTGAAACGCTTGAGGTCATTGGGTAGCCAGTATATGAGTCTGTTTTCAAACCCAATGGCGTTGTTCTTTGCGATAGCGGCAATGAGAGCTAATTTGTACATATTTGCTTAGGTTTAAACGGCTACAACGCCTTTTATGTGCGGGTGGGCATCGTAGTCCTCAAGTGAAAAATCTTCGAATTTGAACGAGAATATATCCTTTACATCGGGGTTTATCACCATTCGTGGCAGTTTCTTCGGTTCGCGGGTGAGCTGCAGCTTTGCCTGTTCAATGTGGTTCAGGTAGAGGTGCGCGTCGCCAAGCGTGTGTATAAACTCGCCTGCTTTCAGTCCGGTCACCTGTGCCATCATCTGCAGCAACAGTGCATATGATGCAATGTTGAACGGTACGCCAAGGAAACAGTCGGCGCTTCTCTGGTAGAGTTGCAGGCTCAGTTTGCCGTCGGCAACATAGAACTGGAACATGGCATGGCATGGCGGCAGGTTCATGTTCTTTATGTCGCCCACATTCCATGCGTTCACAATTATGCGGCGCGAGTCGGGGTTGTTCTTTATTGTCTCCACAACCTCCTTTATCTGGTCTATATGCTCGCCGTCATATCCCGGCCATGAACGCCATTGGTAGCCATAGATGTGTCCAAGGTCGCCGTTCTCGTCGGCCCACTCGTTCCATATGCGCACACCGTTCTCCTGCAGGTATTTTACGTTGGTGTCTCCGTTGAGGAACCACAACAGTTCGTGTATTATGGACTTCAGGTGTAGTTTTTTTGTTGTCAGGCAGGGGAATCCCTCCTCAAGGTTGAAGCGCATCTGGTGGCCGAACACGCTTATTGTGCCCGTTCCTGTGCGGTCGTCCTTCTTTGTGCCCTCGGTGAGGATGCGGTTAAGCAAATCGAGATATTGTTTCATATGTTTTTATTGTATTTCTTACGGCATGACATGCCGATGCTGTTTTTCGGCATCTTTTCTATTGGCAAAGATAAGCTTTCGCCTTAAATTTTCCTATCAATGAATGTTATTTTTCTTTACCGTGTTCCAGGTTGTTAATTATTGTATAAACTTGCGGTAGATGCTGTATTTTTTTACTATTAAAAGTAT
>JAZRGF010000335.1:0-1646 GCA_045644005.1 Bacteroidaceae bacterium
TGGTAGAGCAACTGACTCTTAATCAGTGGGTCCCGGGTTCGAGTCCCTGAGGGTGCACCAAATGGCCCATTGGTCAAGTGGTTAAGACAGCGGCCTCTCACGCCGTTAACATCGGTTCGAATCCGGTATGGGTCACCAAAACAAATAATGGTAAAAGCCATTAATATAGTTCGTGTTGATTGTCATGAGGGTCCACCTGTTCCCATCCCGAACACAGAAGTTAAGCTCATGTACGCCGACAATACTTGGCGGGTGACTGCCCGGGAAGATAGGTAACGCGAACACCAAGCCTCAACCGAAAGGTTGGGGCTTTTTTCTGCCTAAAAATGTCCAAATGTCCACTGGACATTTTTTACGGCAGCACAATAATTGATCTATCCCGTAAGATGTTTAAAGAGAACACTAAGCCCCGACTGCAAAGCCAGGGCTTTTTATTTTTAACAGCGTATAAAGCAATCCAGATTTTATCGATTGCCTATCTTCCATTTTATATGAAAGTACGCTATACTAAGTTTGGACAAAGAAAAATAGGAGGAAAATTTTATGCACAAACTGTTAGCCGTTATTTTGGCACTGGCAATGTGCCTTTCTCTCTTTGGCTGCGGCAAGTCCGAGCCTGTTGAGACAACTGCTCCTGCCACGACCGCAGCACCTGTGGAAACCACTGTTGCTGTTGAGACTACAGAAGCAACGGTACCTACGGAGGATATTGTAATCCTTTATACCAATGACGTTCATACCTATATCGATGGACCCTTGAGCTACGATGTGATTGCGGGTTTGAAGGATCAGTTGATGCAGGTTTATGGCAATGTCCTGCTTGTAGATGCTGGTGATGCCGTTCAGGGTACAGCTTTCGGCTCTATGGATAAGGGTGAGACAATTGTGGAGTTGATGAATGCAGCCGGCTATGACCTGGCAACTCTGGGCAACCACGAGTTTGATTACGGCATGGAAGGCACCATGAATGTTATCAATTGGGCTGAATTCCCTTATGTTTCCAGCAACTTCTATCACGAAAAAGACGGCGTTAAGGGTGCTGCTGTTTTAGCTCCTTATGAAATTTTCGAGATTGGCGGTCGCAAGATCGCATTTGTCGGTATTACCACCCCCGAAACCTTTACCAAGTCCACGCCCGCTTACTTCCAGGACGGTGACGGCAACTATATTTACGGCATCACCGGTGGTGAGGACGGCGCTGACCTCTACGCTGACGTGCAGGCAGGTATTGATGCTGCCAAGGCAGAGGGTGCAACGATGATCATTGGTCTGGGCCACTTGGGTGATGATCCTGCGTCTCAGCCCTGGACTTCTGAAGAAGTGATTGCCAACGTTTCCGGTCTGGATGCTTTCATTGACGGACACTCCCATTCCACTGTGGAGGGTAAGGATGTGGATGGCACCTTACTGACGCAGACCGGTGAGTACTTTGACAATATCGGTATGATGTTGATTGACGGTGAGACCGGCGAAATCACCACCGATCTGATCGCCTGGGAAGAGGTTGTGGAGACTGTTCTGGATGAAAAAGGCGAACCTGTTCTGGATGAGGACGGCGAAGAAGTTACCGAATTTTTGTACTACCAGTTTGTCTCTGACTTTGACCTGGGCTGCACCTGGACTTCTGATGCCGATGTTGCTGCCAT
>JAZRGF010000336.1:0-3582 GCA_045644005.1 Bacteroidaceae bacterium
TCTTGTCGAGGAGTACAAGAAGAACGACATGCTGTTTGCCGTGGGCCCCGCCGGAACAGGAAAGACCTACATGGCCATTGCACTTGCTGTGAAAGCGCTCAAAAACCGCGAGATAAGAAAAATCATACTCAGCCGCCCCGCCGTAGAGGCAGGCGAGAAACTGGGATTCCTGCCGGGTGACATGCGCGACAAGATTGACCCGTACCTGCAGCCACTCTACGATGCACTCGAAGACATGATACCGCTTGCAAAGCTCAAGGAGCACATGGACAGCAACGTGATACAGATTGCACCGCTTGCCTTCATGCGCGGACGCACACTCAACGACGCTGTGGTGATACTTGACGAGGCGCAGAACACCACACCGCAGCAGATAAAGATGTTCCTCACGCGCATGGGTAACAACACAAAAATGATCATCACCGGCGACCTCACACAGATTGACCTGCCGCAGAGCAACACATCAGGACTTATGCACGCACAAAGGGTGCTGAACGGCGTGCCGGGCATAGGCTTTGTGACACTCACAAAGAAGGACATTGTGCGTCATAAGCTTGTGACACGCATTGTTGAGGCATACGAAAAGCACGAGAAACAGGCGGCAGAGAGAGCAACTGAAAAGAAAAACAAAAACGATTGACAATAACATCCCGGCTGTCATCCCGACAGAGATAATGTTGCGAGTAAGTGAGTGCAGAATCAAGTTTACTTGAATTATGCCGAGCGTAAGCAACTTCACTGAAAGTAAAGCAACGAGGGAACTCAAATATAAGTACAGAGATATCTCGCATACGCTCGATATGACAAACTATTTTGATTTATAACTCAAAAAAAATAATACAATGGCAAAAGCATTAACAAACACTGAATTCAATTTCGAGAACCAGAAGAACGTTTATCACGGCAAGGTACGCGACGTTTATACCGTTGGCGACGACAAGTTGGTTATGGTAGCAACAGACCGCATCTCAGCGTTCGACGTTGTACTCCCAAAGGGCATCCCATTCAAGGGACAGATGCTGAACCAGATTGCAGCGAAGTTCCTTGACGCTACAGCCGACATTGTTCCCAACTGGAAGCTCGCAACTCCCGACCCTATGGTTACCGTTGGTGTAATGTGTGAGGGTTTCCCTGTTGAAATGATTGTACGCGGCTACCTTTGTGGTTCGGCTTGGCGTGCATACAAGAGCGGTGTGCGCCAGATTTGCGGCGTACAGCTCCCCGAGGGCATGAAGGAGAACCAGAAATTCCCACAGCCCATCATCACCCCGACTACAAAGGCTGAAATCGGTGAGCACGATGCCGACATTTCAAAGGAGGAGATTCTTGCTCAGGGCCTTGCAACCCCCGAGGAGTACGCATTGCTTGAGAAGTACACACTCGCCCTCTTCCAGCGCGGTACAGAGATTGCAGCCGAACGTGGTCTTATCCTCGTTGACACAAAGTACGAGTTCGGCAAGCACAACGGTACAATCTACCTGATGGACGAGATCCACACCCCCGACAGCAGCCGCTATTTCTACTCCGAGGGTTACGAGGAGAAGTTCGAGAAGGGCGAGCCACAGAAGCAGCTCTCAAAGGAGTTCGTACGCGAGTGGCTCATGGACAACGGCTTCCAGGGTAAGGAGGGTCAGCAGGTGCCCGAAATGACCGATGAGATTGTTGAGAGCATCAGCAACCGCTACATAGAGCTCTACGAGAACATCACCGGCGAGAAGTTTGTGAAGGAGGAGAGCGAGGATATCCACACACGCATCGAGCAGAACGTAAAGAACTATTTGGGATAAAACATAATGAGCTACCAGCACGAAGAGTTGAAGCCCTATCGCAACGAGGGCGAGAAAGCCGAACAGATTGAAGAGATGTTCGACAACATTGCGCCCGAGTACGACAAGTTCAATTATGTTGCATCAATGAACATTGACAGGATATGGCGCAAACGCGCCATATCCGCTTTAAAGCCCTTTGCCCCACGCAGAGTGCTCGACATTGCCACCGGCACAGGTGACCTTGCGTTGCTCATTGACAAGATACTCAAGCCCACAAGCATCATTGGTTGCGACATTTCGGAGGGTATGATGCAGGTCGCACGCGAAAAGTGCAGGAAGCGTGGCATTACAAACATCACCTTTGAGAAAGAGGACTGCACCGCCCTCACCTACCCAAGCGAGAGTTTCGATGCCGTGACATCATCCTTCGGCATAAGGAATTTTCAGGAGCTGGACAAGGCTCTGGGCGAAATGCACCGCGTGCTGCGCAAGGGAGGCCATTTGGCAATCCTTGAGCTGTCGACACCAGTTAAATTCCCAATGAAACAGCTGTTCCCAATATACGCACGCACAATAATGCCGTTGCTTGGACGCCTATTCTCAAAGGACGCAAAGGCATACAAGTATCTGCCCGACTCCATTGCAGCCTTTCCGCAAGGCGAGGTATTGCAGAGCGCTTTGAAACGTGCCGGTTTCAGCAAAGTCGAGTTCCATCGCTTCACCGGCGGAGTATGTACATTCTATCTTGCAACAAAATGAAACTGTACGGAATAATAGGCTACCCGCTTGCACAGTCGGCATCGCCGGCATTCTTCAACAAGAAGTTTGAGACAGAAGGCATTGACGCGCGCTACATACCTTTTGAGATTGAGAGCACCGACAAACTGCCGGACATCATAGAACAGCACCCCGAACTTTGCGGTTTCAATGTCACCATCCCTCACAAACTTAATGTCATGCAACACCTTGCAGGCATCAGCGACGAAGCCAAGGCCATCAATGCAGTAAATGTGGTAAAGGTTACACGCGATAGCAACGGCAAGGCCCAGCTTTGGGGCTACAACAGCGACGTCATCGGTTTCTCGCGTTCCATTAAGCCACTGCTCAAAGATAGCCACAAGAAAGCGTTAGTACTAGGCACAGGCGGAGCTTCAAAGGCTATAGTCTATGCACTGGAGAAACTGGGGCTTGAAGTTCTGCAAATATCACGCAAAGCAAACGAAAATGCCATTGCATACGAGGATATCACCCCCGAGATTATGCAAAGCCACACTGTGATTGTCAATTGCACACCACTTGGCATGGTGGGTCACGGCGTTGACCAATGCCCCGACATCCCCTACTCACTCATTGGCAAGGAGCACCTACTCTACGACATTGTCTATAACCCCGAGAACACACTCTTTCTGCAGAAAGGCGCATCGCAGGGCGCAGTGACAAAAAGCGGATACGAGATGTGGTACCTGCAGGCACTTGCCTCGTGGGAAATCTGGAGCGAATAGCGGAAGATTCGATAACATACATAGTGATTAGTCACGCGTAGCGTGGGTCACGATAAATGTATGTTATCAAATTTAATAAAAAAAGATTCGATAACATACATAGTGATTAGTCACGCGAAGCGTGGGTGTAACTCATGTCACTTGGGTCACGACAAATGTATGTTAACGTAAGTTCGATATAAGAATTTATACTAAAATTTAGCGTGTTTTGTCATCTCGAACGTACGTGAGAGATCTCTTATTTTACGATATTTTTGAGATCCCTCGTCGCTACGCTCTGTCGGGATGACAAGTTCGCGATTTGATTTAGC
>JAZRGF010000337.1:0-1338 GCA_045644005.1 Bacteroidaceae bacterium
CATGTGGATGGAGCGCTACGGCGATGACATGAAGGCTTGTAACTTCACCGTAGGACAGGCCGACGAGGACAACGCATTCGCGTCAATGAGTGCCAATGGCTCGCACATCATAAAGTTCAACTTCTCGTTCGTTCCACTTACGGAGCGCGAATTGGGTCCCTCTGTAATCTGCGACCAGATGCGTGCCGACATAAAGAACAAATTCCGCGAAATTGCACGCGTTAACCTGCAGTCAGGTGGTGGCGGCATGGGTGGACAGGTTGCAGCCACTTTCGAAATCTATGGTTATGACTTTGCCGTAACTGACAGTTTGTCAAAAGAGCTTGCCCGCAACCTTGAGAAATCGCCTCTGATTTCACAGGTCAACATAAGCCGTAGCGATTACCAGCCCGAGTATCAGGTTGACTTCGACCGCGAGAAGCTTGCAATGCATGGCCTTAACCTGAGCACAGCTGCTACATTCCTGCGCAACAGATACAATGGTGCTCTTGCCACATATTTCCGTGAAGATGGTGACGAGTACGACGTAAAGGTACGTTTCGAGCCCGAAAGCCGTACAAGCCTTGCCGACATTGAGAATGTTGTCCTGTACTCAAACAACGGAACCAAGCCACGCGTCAAGGATGTAGGTAAGGTTGTTCAGCGCGAATTGCCCCCAACCATCGAGCGTAAGGACCGCGAACGTATTGTAAAGGTTGATGCCGTTATGGCAGCCGGTGCAGCACTCAGTGATGGTGTAGCTTATGGTATGGGAATTGTTGACGAGATGACTGTCCCTAGCGGTTATTCAATACAGATTGCCGGCTCATACGAGGACCAGATGGAGTCAAATGCCGAGATGGGAGTTCTTGCATTGCTCATCATCCTGCTGGTATTCATTGTAATGGCAGCACAGTTCGTGTCACTCACCTATCCGTTCATCATCATGTTCTCCGTTCCGTTTGCAGTGAGCGGTGTATTGATTGCACTCTATCTCACCGGCACAACAATGAACATCATGTCAATACTTGGTGCCATCATGCTCATCGGTATTGTTGTGAAGAACGGTATCGTGCTCATTGACTACACCATGCTGTTGCGTGAGCGCGGCCTGGGTATCATCCCTGCCACAGTGCGTGCCGCACGTAGCCGTCTGCGCCCTATCCTCATGACAACCCTCACCACCATCCTTGGTATGGTACCATTGGCAACAAGCCAGGGTGTCGGTTCCGAGATGTGGCGTCCGCTTGGTGTTGCCGTTATCGGTGGTCTCACAATATCCACAATCATGACATTGGTATATACCCCGGTAATGTACTGCATATTCGGCAGCAACGGTATAAAGCGCAACCGCAAGAA
>JAZRGF010000338.1:0-2553 GCA_045644005.1 Bacteroidaceae bacterium
CGGCTACAAGCACAAGTATTTTTCAGTTGCCGTGGAATATAACATAATGCGCAACAACCGCCGTGTAGAGGGGCATAACCTCTACGGTTTCTCAATGTATGCAACCGGCACCATCAACAGTTGGCTCGACCTCTATGCACGTGCAGACGGACTGATGTCGAGCAACGACTGGAACAAGGATAATGACGAGGTTGCCATCATTGCCGGCGCACAGTTCAAGCTTGGCAAATATGTGAAGATAGCGCCCAACTTCAGGATGAGCATCCCAAGCGCCGACGGCGCAAGCAACCGCTACTACGGCTACATAAGCTGCAGTTTCGGCATATAAGCGCCCATTGCCGGTAATGCCCAAAAGGGCTAAAAAGGCAACGTGGGCGACCCAAAAGAAAATGGGGCGCCCACTATATTGTCATGAGGTTTGAATAACAAGAGCTATTTTTAGGCTTGCGAAGGTCTTTTTAGTCAACCTCTATGGTTTCTTTGCCTGCAGATGCCACATATCACACCCCAAAAACTTTGTAGCATTCACGCGTTCAAAGCCCAGTGAATTATAGAGCGCCTCGGCACGCGGGTTGGCAAAATCAACTATAAGTCCCACCCTTTCATGTCCGGCTGCAAAAGCCCTATCGCGTGCAGCCGAGAGTAAAGCACCGCCCACTCCGCGACCACGCCATTGTGGCAACACGGCAATAGAATCGAGGTAGAATTCCCCGGCCGATGTCTCGTCCTCAACCGGGCGCACACTGCCAAACTTCTCAATCATCAGTTCATACAGCGGTTTGCGCAGTTCCTCCAACCGCGCACCATCGTAGCCAATTATGGCACCAACAGTTTCACCATCCACCTCGGCCACCAGTGCATTGCGGTAGCTGTACTGCGACACCTCACGCGCTGCCAATTCGGCAAATATAGGCGCCAACGGATGCGTATCGTCATAATGCAGCGCCATAAGCACCACCCTGCCCACCAGTGTAGCATCAGCCGCTGCAGCCTCGCGTATCTTTATATTTTCTGCTTTCATCTACTAAGATTTTATTCAATCAACGGTAAGATTTCCTTTTCAAATATATCCTTTGCTATTATGCGGTAATGCGGTTCATAATGCTCGTTGTAGAGACGGCTATGGTGCACAGCGTAGCGTCCTTTGGAGAGTATATCCTTTATTGCCGCTGCATCGGCTTCATAACCAGGCAACGCGAGTTCCATTTTTGAAATCACGTTCTCTATCTGCGCCCACTCCTGCACCCATGCCTCGACCTCACCCGGTTGCACTGCACGCACGCTGCGCAGGAATGCCGACAGGAGAGCATCAGCCTGCACTTTGCCGCCGACAACTGCAGCAAGCGACACGCGGTAATAGTTGCCGTTGTAGCCTGTAGGTTCGTACAACTGCACGTCCAACCTCTCCACCTTCGCAAGCTCGCCACGCAACCACGACGCAGCCTGTGCGCTGTCGGGCACAGCATGCCCCGGCCCGAAGTTGTCCTGAAAGAAACTTTTGTAGATGTCCTGCAGCGTGGAATGTGGATAATCGGCTATCATACGCTCAACTGCCGAGCGTACATTGGCCGCATCAACGCACTTTGTCTGCGCGTGGGCACAGACAAAGGCAATCAGTAACAGCAGTGTATTGACAAGGCGTAGCATCACTTGTCAATGCTGCGCAGTTCATACTCTCTTGAGCCAAGGCCAATGGCCGCAGAGTGCTCAAGGATGTGAATGCCGTGACGTGAATTTATGCGCTCAATGAGAGCTGCAGCGTCATCGCCCTCGCTCGATGGGTAATTGAACACAAGATCGACACAGGCCTGGTCGAGCGCTACAGGGTCAAGCGATGCAAGGATGCCGACATCCTTCATTTCGGGGTCGGCTGGGTGTGCGTTGCAATCACAATCGACCGAGAGGTTGTTCATCACATTTATATATATCATGCGACCCTCGAAGTAGTCGTGCACCGACTGTGCCGCAGCAGCCATGGCCTCAATGAACTTGTCCTGCTCGGCAGTGTGTTTCCAAATCTGCTCCTTCTCCTCAATGGCACCGGCCGAGTGGATGTAGGCCTTTCCGTTAGCCGAAGCAATGCCGATTGACTGGTTCTTGAGCACACCTCCGAAACCGCCCATCGCGTGCCCTTTGAAGTGGGCAAGGTTAACCACCCAGTCATAGTTGAGCAGGTTGGCGCCCACAATGTTATACTTTATGTGGGTTGTATCCTTTACAGGGATTCTTGTCTCGGCAGTGCCATCGAGCAGGTCAATTGGCGCAATGGCGGCAAAGCCATGATCCTCGAACACCTTCAGGTGGCTCTCGGTCTCATAGCGTGGACCGGTATATGCAGTGTTGCACTCCACAATGGTACCGTTCACCTTGCTCACAAGGTCCTTGATTAGCGAAGGCTGCAGGAAGTTGTTGCCGCCCGGCTCGCCTGTGGAAATCTTAACGGCCACCCTTCCCGTGGGGACAACGCCAAGCGCGTCATATACCCTTACAAGCCCTTCGGGCGAAATGTCGGTTGTCATATAGACTACAGGCTTTTCAGCCACAGCCTCAGCG
>JAZRGF010000339.1:0-6343 GCA_045644005.1 Bacteroidaceae bacterium
ATACCCCAATGAGGCGAAGGACAATAACGGAAAGATGCTTGTGGTTACCATTCCAAGCATGATTGAGGATATTCTGGATAAGGTGGAAGTTACCTTTGACAGCCGCACCGAGGACAATTGGGTCGATTTGCTCTTTACCTATGAGGGAAAGCCTGTCACCAGCATTGAATTCACCTACAACACCGGAACCGACCTTGGCTATGGCAAGGCAAAGGACGGCCGTGGTATTGTTGAGGTAAAGAGCACGCACAGCGGCGAGGTTTATCACCTGAATTTAGAGTATGAATTCAGGCAGCTTATGCAGGGCGACCCCGAGATGAAGAGCGTTATGAATGTAGTGCCAAAGAAAATCTTTTCGGCGGCCGAGAAGAAAGTCCGTGGCCGTAAGGCCGGCGAGCAACCTGCAAGTGCCGAGGAGAAGAAGAGCGTGAAGGCCGTGAATGCGCAGCAGCTCAATCCCCAGACCTCGCAGCTCTATGCCCACCCCGATAGCTACAAGGCTACAATGGACGTTGTGCTTGGTGCCATCAAGGAACGCCGCTATTCCGACATAGCAAACTTCAAATATTTCACCCCCGATGGTCTCGAGGTGTTCAACAAACTTGTCTTTTATGGTACAGGCCGCGTGGTAGCTATTCCTAATGTGCAGTTCTTCAATGGACTCGACAGCTGCGTGGTGGCGCGTGGCCTGCAGATGTCATTCTCGTTCGACAGGGGCCGCAAGCAGACATTTGTGGAGGATGTGATTTTCTATTTCGACCGTGACGGCAAAATCGACAACATGTCATTCGGTCTTGGAATGGACGCTACAAACTCCATACTCAAGCGCAATGCAGCCAGCTGGGACGATTACACCCGCGAGATATTGCTTGAGTTCCTGGAGAACTACAAGACTGCCTATGCCTTGGAAAGGCTCGATTTCATTGAGGGTATCTTCTCCGATGATGCGCAGATTATTGTAGGTAAGGTGTTGAAAGTGAAGGCAAACTCCACTTATGCCGAAAGAGGGCAGAGCATTCCGCTCAGTGGACAGAATGCCATTGAATACACCCATTATACCAAAAAGAGCTACTTGGAGCATCTGAAGCGTATATTCTCGAAAAACGAGTTCATAAACATCAACTTCTCCAACGTCTCTTTGAAGAAGATTACAAAAATTACCGACAAGAACAAGTTCGCTATCCAGCTGGCTCAGGACTACACCTCTTCGACCTACTCGGGCAAGGGTTATCTCTTCCTGCTTGTGTATATTACCAACAAGGAGGAGCCGCTCATTGAAATACGTACCTGGCAACCCAATGAGATTGACCTCGACAATGTGTTCCATGAGGGCATGTTCTATTCTAACTGATAATTTACTGACAACAACTGACATTTTTGCACTATGAAAAAGCACAACATCATTTTCGTCCTCTTCTGCTGCTTGTGTGCAACAGCCGCAATGGCGCAGAGTACCCCCGAGTTTATTGTCGTGAGTTTCGAGGAGAAGGCCTTTGATACCACAGCCCGTGACAGCCGTTACAAGATTGTCGATGGCAACGGCGACCTTTTCTCTATCATAAAGCTCAGGTCGACAACTCCCGATGACAACCTGCGTGCCTACTCCTTTGACTTTGGCCTGTGCGAGAGCCGCATAAAGGAGGTCGACGGCGAGGTGTGGGTCTATGTGCAGCGCAATGCCATGCGTGCCACAATAAAGCACGATGGGTACAAGACCCTGAAGTATGAGCTCAACACCACCGTGCAGCCCGGCAAGGTCTATGAGATGGTGCTTGCCCGCGAGGCTTTGAAGGTGCAGAAGCAGATGGTCCATTTCAAGCTCACCCCTGCCGTTGCAAATGCAACAATCATGTACAGGAGCAACAAGGCGGGTAGCGACGAACTGCAGCTTGGCCTTACCGACAGCAATGGTGAACTTGCCGAGAGTCTGCCGCTTGGAACCTACTCATACAAGGTGATAACAATGAATTATCATAACAGCGAGGGTGTCATTGAACTTGATGACATAAACAGCACCCACACTGCGCATGTTACATTGCGTCCCAGGTTCGCTACCATTAAACTGGAGGTTGAACAGGGCGTGGAAATATATATCGACGGCAAGAGCTATGGCGTTGGTGGCTGGAGTGGCAACCTCAATGCCGGCAGTTACAATGTCGAGTGCCGCAAGGCCGGTTACAGGAACGGTCTTGAGGTGGTGAAAATTGAAGAGGGCAAGAACGGTACAATAAAGCTGAAGGCGCTGGAGCCCATATTCGGTTCTTTGTCCTTGAAGTCGTCGCCATTGGGCGCGGCAATTGCCATTGATGGTGCCGACTACGGCAAGACACCCCGAATTGTGAACGAACTGCTCATAGGTGAGCATAAAGTCATTCTGTCGGCCGATGGCTATGAGCCTGCAACAAGAACTGTTACAATAAAGGAGGGGGAGACAGAGAGTGTCGACATCACCCTCCAGGAGAAGAAACTTGCAGCGACAAGCCAGCCGCTGACCGATGCATCTGTAACTTCTCTCAAGACAAAGACCAAAAGAAAGGACATGTTCCATGTAGGTCTTACTGCGTCCTACGGATATATGCTCGATTTAAAAAAAGAGAGTTCTGTTTACGATGAGAACGACAAATCAATAAATGCCGAGGCCGGAATACTGTTCTGCATAGGCTCTCCCACAAAATCAAAGTTCAATTTTATAACCGGTGCGAAATACCAGTTCATGCAGGGTGACAGCCTCAACTATTCACAGGTCGTGCTGCCGTTGAATTTTAATTGGAACTATTCGCGTTCAAAAGAAACTACAACATATTTCGGCGTCGGTTTTGAGCCTGGAATGGAGATTGGTGCCGGGAAGACCGGTTTCTGCTGGAACGCCTCGGTGCAGCTTATTGGTGTCAGGTCCGGAGAGCACGATTTCTGTTGTTATATAAGGTATTGTGGAACTTATGCCCAGAAGGTGGATGCAAGGAGCGGCCTGCTAATAGGGTTGAGCTATAGCTACTTCTTTTAAACAGTATTCCAAATATTGATTTATGAAAAGAATATTCAACATATTTTTATTATCTCTTTGTTTTTGCGCCACGGCCGTGGCGCAAAAATTGCCTGAATTCACCGTTGTGAGTTTCGAGGAGAAACCCTTTGACACAGCAGCAAGGGACGAGCGTTACAAGATTCTGGACGGTAACGGCGACCTCTTCTCAATCATAAAGCTGGTGTCCAACAACGCCGGCGATGACCTGCGTGCCTATTCGTTCGACTTCGGCCTGTGTGAGAGCCGTGTGAAACAGGTCGACGGTGAGGTGTGGGTCTATGTGCAGCGCAACGCCATGCGTGCCACCATCCGCCGCGATGGTTACAAAACCGTAAAATATGAACTCAACACCACCGTACAACCCGGCAAAGTCTACGAAATGGTGCTCACCGCCGAGGCGCTCCCCGTGTACCGCGAGATTCTGCAGTTCAACATAAAACCGCAGGGCGTAAAGGCTACCGTCATGTACAAGAGCACTGCCCCCGGTGCGCAGTTCCAGTTTTTTGGTATGACCGACGACGAGGGGGCGGTTGCAAAGAGCATTGAACTTGGCACATATATCTATGAAATACACACCGAAAATTACCATAAGAGCGAAGGACGCGTAGAACTCAAGGAGAGCAATGGTATACATGTGGAGAACGTTACCCTGCGCTCTATTTCGTCGGCATCGGATGCAACAAAAGAGTTCAGCATTCTGCAGTTCAATGTCAGCCCATCCAATGCCAAAACAACTGTAATGTATAAAAGTGAAACGCCGGGTGCGCAGTTGCAGTTCTTTGGAATGACCGATGGCAACGGCATTGTGGCAAAGAGCGTTGAGCCTGGCTCGTATATCTATGAAGCCTACTCCGACAATTATCACAAGAGTGAAGGGCGGGTTGTACTTGCCGAGTCCGATGAAACTTATCTGGAGAACATTGTTCTGCGTCCCAAATTTTCAATGCTCACATTAGAGGCCGGTGAAGGTGTCGACATTTACATCGACAATGAAAAGGTGGGTACCGGTTCTTGGCATGGAAGCCTCAATGCCGGCACTTACAGTGTGGAGTGCCGCAAAGAAAACCACAAGAGTGTCAGCGAGAGCATAACCGTAGTGGACAGCTGTGACCGTACCATTAATCTAAAGTCGCCTGTTCCAATTACGGGAACCCTTACAATGATTTCAAAACCTCTTGCTGCAAACATAACGGTCGATGGCAAGGATTGTGGTATAACTCCAATAACCATTGAAAACCTTTTGATTGGAGAACACACTGTCATTGTTTCCAAGGAGAACTACAAAAGCGATACGTGCGTCGTGAATATCACTGAAAACGGCATGTTGGAAAAGTCAGTCTCTTTAACCAATATCATACACATGACAATAACCACAAAACCTGTGGGAGCAAAACTGTATATCAATGAAGAATATGTCGGAACTACACCATACAACACCGATATCTTCGCGGGTGATTATGATTTGCTCATGGAAAAGGAGGGATATCGCAATTTTGTTGACCGCGTTCACCTTGAAGGCACTGAATTCAATACAAAATATAAACTCAAGTGTCAATATAAACAGAAGTATGGAGTGTATCTTGAGCCTGCCGTACAGTGCATCAAAAAGCTTGGTGTCGGTTTGAATGCCGGTTTTTATAGCAACAATTTCAATATGGAGCTCTTTGGTACCTATTTCCTTGACAAGACACCTGTATATATAAACTACACCGATGGCAAGGAGAGTCTTGAAGAGATTCCTACGATACTGCATATGGGTGGCAAGATTGGTTATGGTGTAATCCTGGGCAGACGTTTCCGCATAACTCCCCAAGTAGGCGCCGGTGTGGTGGTGATGCAAAGCAAAAATGTATTATGTAACGCAGTAACTCTTTTGGGAGCGTTGCGCATGGAGTGTGCCATTTCAAGGTATTTTGGCATAAGCCTTACACCTGAATATGTCTATGCGATGAAGAAAGGGGAAGTTTACGATAAACTCTCACAGGTGGCTTCGTCTTTGAAAGGTTGTGAAGGTTTTGGTTTGCGTGTAGGATTCCATTTATATTGATTATATTTATGAAAAAGATAACGATAATACAGTATTGTCTCTTTTGTGTGCTGCTGTTGCACTCTTGCGTTGAAGAGAAGATGCCATATGGCGGTCAGTTTGCCAATTCGTCATACTCTTTGAAGGTGAACAGGGCTACGCTCACATTGTCGGCAAAAGAGAATTTGAGCGGAAGCATTGATGTGGATTCAAAGAATACACCCTGGGAGATTACAGGCATACCCTCTTGGCTCGATGTGTCACCACATAACGGCAGTGCCGATGCGGTTGTTACTGTTACTGCAACCCCGAACTCAAGTACTACCGATGCTCGTGTAGCAGTTCTCGATTTCCATTCAACAGCCGAGGAGTATACCTTTGTTAAAGCCATTACCGTTACTCAAAAAAAAGCTAATGTTGATGAAACCGGACACTCGTTTGTGAAAAAGAACGCATTTGCGACGGCGGATGCCGAAGTTGGAGAGGGTGTCTTTGAGTTCGCTGCCGGGCAGGCACAGGGGGAATTTGTAATAACCGGGGAGGCCGATTGGAGTGCAACGGTATCGGATGAATGGATTGCTCTCTCGCAGTACCATGGCAACGGTGGCGAGAGTGTTGTTATTTCTGTTCAGGGCAATAACAGTGGGATGGAGCGCACAGGTGCTGTGACAATTGTTGCAGATGAACAGCTTATCAGGCTATCCATTGTTCAGCAAGGACAGTATCACAATATAAGTTCTGCCGCCGGTGAGTTTGAAGCAGATGGCGGCTGCATTGACCTCACGGTAAGTACATCTTTTGGAACTGTGGCAAACATTGAATATCATGGCGAAAGCAAGGACTGGGTGGCTGTGGAAAATGATGGCAAGGGAAACTACACTCTGCGTGTTGCCTATAACCCGTCGGCCAACAGCCGCACTGCTCAGTTTGTCATCAAACCCAGCAGGAACACTGCCCACCCAACCTGTACTGGTGGTGTCAAGTTCAATATCACCCAACGTGGAATGTGTGAATAGTAAGTCGTTTGAACTATGAAAAGAATATTCAACATATTGTTATTATCTCTTTGTTTTTGCGCCACGGCCGTGGCGCAGAAATTGCCTGAATTCACCGTTGTGAGCTTTGAGGAGAAGCCTTTTGACACTGCCGCCAGGGACGAGCGTTACAAGATTGTGGACGGCAACGGCGACCTCTTCTCAATCATAAAACTGGTGTCGAACAACGCCGGCGATGACTTGCGTGCCTATTCGTTCGACTTCGGCTTGTGCGAGAGCCGTGTGAAACAGGTCGAC
>JAZRGF010000340.1:0-6406 GCA_045644005.1 Bacteroidaceae bacterium
TGGTGTGCCGGTAATGACAAATAACTTAATACCAAATATTATGAACGTAAAAGACGAATTGATAGACAGGCTCATTGACCTCTCTTTTGCCGAGGATATCGGTGACGGTGACCACACAACCCTTTCAACAATCCCTGCCGATGCAATGGGAAAGAACATGCTCCTCATTAAGGAGGACGGTGTGCTTGCAGGCGTTGAGATGGCGAAGCGCATCTTCGCGCGTTTCGATGAGGCACTGCAGGTTGAGGTACTCATTGAGGATGGCGCCGAGGTAAAGAAGGGCGACATTGCAATGTATGTTACAGGTAGCGTGCGCTCGCTGTTGCAGACCGAGCGTCTCATGCTCAACGTAATGCAGCGCATGAGCGGTATTGCCACAATGACACGCCGCTATGTTAAGGAACTTGAGGGCACAGGCACACGCGTGCTCGATACCCGCAAGACAACTCCCGGTATGCGCATCATGGAAAAGGAGGCTGTTCGCATTGGTGGTGGTGTGAACCACCGTATCGGTCTTTTCGACATGATTCTCATCAAGGACAACCATGTTGACTTTGCAGGCGGCATTGAGCAGGCTGTTTCACGTGCCAAGGAGTATTGCAAGGCCTGTGGCAAGGATTTGAAGATTGAGGTCGAGGTGCGCACACTCGAGGATTTGCAGAAGGTGATTGACATGGGCGGCATCCAGCGCATCATGTTCGACAACTTCGATACCGAGAAGACCCGCAAGGCTGTTGAGATGGTTGCCGGCCGTTACGAGACCGAGTCATCTGGCGGTATCACTTTCGACACTCTGCGCAGCTATGCTCTCTGTGGCGTTGACTTTATCTCTGTAGGCGCGCTCACACACTCTGTCAAGGGACTCGACATGAGTTTCAAGGCAGTGCAGTAAATACCTCTGTATTGTTAAAACAGCAACGCCTCTCCATTCAAGGAAAGGCGTTGCTGTTTTAACAGCGCTTGGCGCATTTTTATTGGCAGCAATATAGTAGTTGCCCCAAATATCATTATGTCATACTGAGCGCAGCGCAGTATCTCTATTAATCAACAGTTTGAGATTCTTCACTGCGTTCAGACGTGTTGTTGAGGGCTTGCCCGAAAAATGACAGTGCGTTTTCCGTTTTTCGTTTTTCGTTTTAACCACACTTCGTGCGCTTGAACCTGCTTTCGCTCGCTTTGTGTGTAAGTAAACTTCCACACACTCGCTTGCTCGCAGCTTTAACCTTTCACCTTTCCGTTTTCACCTCGTTTAATACTCCACTTTGTCTCCTTTTTCTCGCCAGGCGTTGAAAGGTGCCTGTGCTTCTTGATGTAAAATATTTTCAACGGGTTTGTGGCGCTCTTCGGGCTTGCGTTCAAGCTCGCGGTAAATGAACGAATCGTGGAAATTCACGGCTGCAGCATCGTGCTGGTTGGCGCCATAGAAAATCTTGTCAATGTGTGCCCAGTAGATGGCGCCCAGGCACATGGGGCATGGCTCGCACGATGTGTAGATT
Organism: Bacteroidaceae bacterium; assembly: GCA_045644005.1. Classification (GTDB taxonomy): domain Bacteria; phylum Bacteroidota; class Bacteroidia; order Bacteroidales; family Bacteroidaceae; genus HGM04593. The sequence continues at coordinate 1,497 of JAZRGF010000340.1, forward strand.
ACGCATCCGCTAAGGTCGAAAGTTCCCAGTTTTGTGCATGCTGCACGTATTGCGCACACCTCGGCATGTGCTGTGGGGTCGTTGTTGGGTGTCACGCGGTTCACGCCTGTGGCAACTACCTCTCCGTCCTTCACTATGACAGCTCCAAAAGGGCCGCCGCCGTTCTCTACATTCTCCACGGCAAGGGCAATGGCCTTGCGCATAAAATCCTGATGATTCATAATGCAATCTTTTCTTGCTTTGTAAACAATTTTGCAAAGCATACGGTTCGCTACAAGCAAAGTTAAAAAAGGGTTGGGAAAAAATCAAGAGTCTTGACTTTTTTTAGCAATAATATAGCTGTCGACCCACGACTTTTTCGTGAATTGCAATGTCATTGGCTCGTTCATTTCTTAGCGACCCGCACGGTATGATTTTCATCCATACTTCGTGCGACCAGCCGCTAATGAACTCGCCGATAACAAAACTTTAGGTTTTGTCATTCTGAACCGATGTGAAGAAACTCAAAACCGCGTTAGAAAGAGATACTTCGCTGCGCTCAGACGTGTTGTTGAGGGCTTGCCCGAAAAATGACAAACCGCGAACAATGTCATTTTGAGCAAAGCGAAAAATCTCGCTACACGCGTTGGAAGGAGATACTTCGCTGCGCCCAGTATGACACAGGCTACGCTGCTCAACTGCCATATTATGCTTTTTATTTTCAGAGACAAAAGAACGTAAGTGCATAGGGCGCAGGGCTCTTTCCGGGGCTTTTGCACGCTGTCTCTCCTTTGATTTGTGAAAAAATTATGTTTTTTATTGAAAATCATACAAAAAAGTAGTATTTTTGCAGACTGCATTGTGTGTGCAGGCGCGTAGCGCCCGCTTATTATATACGCGCGGGCTTGCGTATGTGTACGTGGCGGGACGCCGCAAAACGTTAAACGGAAAAACGAAAAATAAAAACATAAAAACCAAATGAAAGCAAAAAGAGTATTTCTTTGTTTGATGCTTCTCCTTGTGAGTGCATCATCAGCTTGGGCCGACAAGTATTATCAGCCCGGCTCCTACAAAGGCAACACAACGCCTCGCTTGACACTTGAGCAGGCTGTGGGCAAAAAGTTCATGATTTACAACACTGCCATCAATGGTGCCGAGGACCGTACCGGTTTCCTGCGCAACAATGGCGTGCAGTTCGAGCTTGACAAGTCAAAGGAACCCGCCCTCTATGTTTACAACGAAACTTTCGTCTATACAATGGAGGCGTACGACGACGATGCCGATGGCGTTAACGACTGGTATGCCATCAAGTCGGTGAATACGGGTCTGTATGTCAATTTTAACGGTAGAACAGATGTCCTTAAAGCTACCGATGCAAAACTTCTCATTACCGACTGGGATAATGCAACAGGCAAGTCGGGCGTGAATATGGAGAGCTGGAAGTATGAAGTCATAGCCAATAACCAGATAACAGCCAAAGGTCATGGTAGCACTGTTTTTGTAGTCAAGAACTATAATGGTGGTGATAGACCATATTGGAACGGTACGGTCGGCGGATTCGATACTTGGAGCGATGCTCACCCTTATGCTTTCTATGAGGCACACGAGGTTACCAGTGGCGATTATCTGCAGGATTTGCACATCTATAGCCGTTGTGACATCTACTCGGCGCAAGTAATTTATGGTTATGTGCAGACTGCAGACCAGATAACAGCCAATCCTTCGTTTACGGATGAGGGCGGTTTCGCAAACCTTATCGACGGTGATGCTGCCACATACAATGTGACAAATTGGAGTAATAATGTTGCCGGTCACTATTATCAGATAGACCTTGGCCGGAGCGTCGAGTCGCTCTATCTTTATATGCAGCGTCGTGCCGATGGCATGAATGCTCCCGTGAAATATGAACTCCAGGCGTGCGCAACAGCCGATGGCAATTATACAAAGATTGGCGAGTACACAACAGAACTTGCATCAAACTCGTTCTATACATCGGATGCAATTGACCTGAATGGTTCTTACCGATATATCCGTATTGTGGCAAGGGAAACAACACCCTCGGGTTATACCTGTATGGGTCTCTCCGAACTCTCTGTTCTCCCTACTACAAAAGAGGTTAGTGATGCCATTGGTTATATAAATGCTTCGCAGACTTCCAAGCTCTTCACAAAGACTACTGCAAAGGCCTATGCGACATTGGTCGAAGACTATAACACTCATTATCCCGAAGCCCGTTTGCTCTCGGGCGTGCCCCTCCCCGGTCACAAATACCGCATCTATGCCGATGCCTATGATATTGATGCAGGCGTGTATGTAAACAAAGAGATTAAGGCCGGTGACGGCTTGAATATTATGGATGCCGGCTCTTATTTTAAAGAGGCAGTCAACAAGGCGCAGTATGAGTGGTACTGCGAGCAGACAGCCGACGGCTATCTTGTGTTCCGCAATGTTGCCGACCCTGCAAAATATCTTGCAGATGGCAGGGTTGTTACCGAGCCTTACAAGTGGAGCATCAACACAGTGCACACAACCCACTATGGTGTGCCTTTGATGAACGCTGCAATGCAGTATCTTGCAGTTGCTAATGACGGCTACTGGCAGGGCGATGTAAAGACTGCACAGGACCAGACACAGCCATACGCATATACGGACGTCGATGACAAAGGCACTGATGATACATCGGATGACGTGACAGAAACCAAAACAATTGCTTGCGGTGTATGTACCGATTTCGTCTTCATTCCTGTTCCGCTTGATGAGACAGAGAAGACGATAACCATTACGGCCGGTGAACTTGTAGAGCGTAACACACAATTGCTCTATGACAGTGACAACAATGGCACTCCCGAGGTGTATCCCCTGCCATTCTCGCGTATGTTCAAGAAAACCGGCGACAGCTGGGGCAATTTGCCTACACTGCAGTTGCTGTGCAGTGATATACACTCATACGCGGGAGTAAAAATAAACAACGGCGAGACTCTTGTAACCGTTGCTACAACTCCAAAGGTGGATTATAACGAGGCTACTTCCACACTCTCATTCAATTTCGATGAGATTGAAAGCGGTGATGTATTAGATGTGCAGTTGACCATTAAGGCACCGTTCAAGTACTCTGACCCCGACATGGCAAAGGGTGTGAAACCTACCTTATATATAATAAAGAATATGCGTTCGCAAGGTGTGCAGCAGCAGGCACGACCGAACCGTGCAGGTGTCAATATTGAAATTGGAGGCGACGAGAATGACCAGCCAATATCATCGCAGACGGGTAAATACTACTATGCAAAATTCGAAATGCGCAACTCAAATATGTCACTTGTGCAGAACGATGCCGCATTGGATGCACACTCGCTGTTCTATTTTACACAGACCGAGGATACCAACACCGACGAGTACTACAGCACCAATATCCACAATGTGACCACTGTCATGAAGTGTGCAAGCGACATTTCCTGGAATGCCAACGGTAACACCTGGTATGTGCAACCAAACAAGACCTATTCGTTCACCGGTTACAACATTGCTACAACAATACTCAATGCAACAAACAATCCCGGTGATACATGGTGCAGCAACCACACCGACGGTGACCGCATTGTCCGTTACAATGCAAATGACGACGGCTCGGCTTGGATATTTGAGGAAGTTGAGGATGACAGGGCAAAGGAATTGTTGATAAAGTATATTAACAATGTTGCAGATAGTTTGACCGCAGAACTTGGCAGTATAAACGCAAAGCAGGCTGCTGCAATGGGCTATGATACGCTCAAGATTAAAAATTACAAGTCAATAGTTTCTCAATTGGACTCTCTTGCCGGGGTTTATTATAATGAAACAAATATTGCCAAGCTTGTGCAGTATGCCCAGAATATCCACATGATTGAGCATGAGATTGATTATGCTCTCTATGCGTTGCCAGAGCTTAGTGATGAGGCAAAGATGGACGAGGCTGCAAACTTCACCCACCCGCATTGGTATTACATCCGTAATGTAAAGGACGAAAACTTCTATGTTGCCCATCAGGGTGATGATGTCTCTATGTACATCGGTGAACTCACCGACAGTAAAAAGAGCCTGAGCAATATGTTCTATTTTGTCGGTGAAAAGAATTCATACGGCACAAGTGGATATGTTGATTTCCCCGGCAACAATCTAATTATCGACGACTATCTGAAGGTTCACATCCACAACTTTGCCGCAAAGAAAAAGACACTTGTGAGCAAGAATGTAGAGTTGACAAATCAGAGTAATGTCAAACCCAGCGTGCAGAACGGTAAACAGATTCTTGCAACCGGTCTTGGCTTGAAGGATGACGAGAGTTGGCAGATTGTGCTTGAGTATGACCTCGACCACGATTATCAGGCATACAATTCATACGGTAGCTGTCTGCTTGCATCATCGGGCGACCCTCTTGCCGATACTTATACAAATGAGTTCCAGATATATTTGAAGGATGACCGTAGCGTTGTCATTAAAATGAACTGTGGCGATGACCGTTACCGCTTCTGGCATACACAGGATAACTTCTCTCATATAAAGATTGTGATAACATACTCGCAGCAGAGTATGACATTCGATATCTATAACTCTCTTGGCGAAAAGGAGACACTGAAACTTAATCAGGTACACATGAACCCTGTAGACAAACTCTCCACTGCTTTGCCAGCCACTGGTGCCAATGTCGAAAATCTTGCAACCTATCAGGTCGAGGAGATGACATGGAAAGCGCACGAGGAGGATGAAGGTGATGCCAACAAGGACAATTGGTATATCCTGCCATCATCAAACCTCGAAAACATAGGTATGGCAATTGTTCTTGACGACCCCAACGATGCCAAGATGGGATGGAGTTATATGAACAATGATGAGACAATCACCCCCGACCTGGGAACACGCGACAATTCGACATGGAAGTTCGAGCGCGTGACCGA
>JAZRGF010000341.1:0-2144 GCA_045644005.1 Bacteroidaceae bacterium
CTTGTGCCAATCTGTTTTTTATTTTCAGTTTCGTCATAAGTTAAGCAATTCTTGCACGTTTAATCATAATCTTACCTATCATATTGATAAGAGCTGTTATCAGGAATAGGATAAGACCTATTGCAATCAGAGAAGAGAGTCTCAAATCATCCGCTTCACCGAACTGGTTGGCAATAATGGATGCCATCGAGTTTCCGGTAGAGGTGATGGAGTCGGGAATGTTGTTTGTATTTCCGATAAGCATCGTTACGGTCATTGTCTCACCCAATGCACGACCAATCGCCAGAATATATGATGAGAAGATTCCCGAACCTGCAACAGGGAATACCACCTTACGTATCACCTCGGCACGTGTTGCTCCAAGACTATATGCACCCTCTTTCAAATCATTGGGCACCATCTTGATAAACTCGGCACTCAATGACGCTGCGTATGGCACAATCATAATCGCCAGTACCAGTGAGGCGGTGAGTACGCCGGATCCTTGTGGCGAGATGTTAAGAGCCATAATCAGCGGACGGAGCGTATAGAAACCCCACAAGCCGTAGATGATGGAGGGAATACCCGCCAGCAAATCGGTAACGGTGCTAAGCACTGCCGCCACTCGTGTACCCTTGAAATACTCGCCCACAAACAATGCTACGGGCAGGGAGAAAGGAATACAGAAAATAAGCGCCAGCAAAGTAGTCATCAGTGTACCCGTAATGAAAGGCAACGCACCGTACTGTTCTGCACCTTCGGTATAGCTCCACTCCGAAGAGGTGAGGAACTTGAAGAATCCGAAATGCTCAAACGCTTCATAGGCGTCAGTGACGAGGGCGTAAACAACGCCCCCGCACACTATCGGCATTATCAGTGCAGCTATGAATAATATAACTTTATATATCTTGTCGTTCATAGACTTCTGTTATTGCAATATCGCCACACCGTCAAAAGTTACGGTCTTCAAATTTGTCATGCTGAGTTCCTTAGCCTTGGCAGGAAGCGGTGCATAGTGTACCTCAGAGGTGATGTTCTGAGCCTCGTCAGAAAGGATGTATTTCAAGAGGTCAAGTGTTGCCATCGCCTGCTCTTTGCTGCGGTCAGAGTAGTTCTGTTCCTTGTATATGATCATCCAAGTGAAGGTTGAGATAGGGTACGCACCTGCAGCGTCTGCATTGGTAATCGAGCAACGTGTGTCGGCAGGAATCTCACCCGAAGCTGCCGCCGAGATGGTTGCAGATGAAGGCAACACAAACTCACCGCGAAGGTTCTGGATTCTTGCGTACGGAATCTTTTGGGCGAAGGCATATTCCGAACCTACATAACCGATGGAGTTCTTGGTCTGTTTGATGACACCGGCAACACCGGGATTACCTTTTGCTGCCTGTCCCGAAGGGAAGTTGACAGACTTGCCTGCACCGAAATTGGATGCCCACATCGGGCTTACCTTTGTCAGATAGTCTGTGAACACGAATGTTGTACCAGAGCCGTCTGAACGGAATACAGGGATGATTGCTTCTGCCGGAAGAGTCACATCGGGATTAAGTGCCGCCAGACGCTCATCGTTCCACATCTTGATATTACCCGCAAAGATGTCGGCAATCACCTCACCCGAGAGCTTTAGTTCGCTGACACCGTCAAGGTTGTATGCCAGAACCACAGCACCCATACAGGTAGGAACGTGGATTACAGGATTCATTTCAGCCATCTCCTTGTCGGAAAGGAAAGCGTCACTACCGGCAAAATCCACAATCTTGTCGCGCAAGTTACGCACACCGCCACCTGAACCTATACCACCGTACGCAACAGCATCACCGTTTACTTGAGCAAAGTTCTCAAACACCACATTGTAGAACGGAAGAGGGAATGTTGCACCTGCTCCCGAAAGTTCCTGAGCCTTACGGCCACCATCGTTTGAATTACCGCCACAAGCTGTAAAAGCAAGGGCAACTGCCAATGTCATAATTGACGAAAAAATCTTTTTCATAACATTTAAGTATTAAATGATTGTTCTGTTAAAAACCGAAATAACAATTGATATATGCTGAGTATCCATTATCCGCTCCATCAGCCTTTGGTATACTCATTCTGAAGTTTGGAGCTATCTTTACGTATTTGCCGAGCTTGAACTGGGCGCCGAGGATTGCAACCGACTCATCCTT
>JAZRGF010000342.1:0-6188 GCA_045644005.1 Bacteroidaceae bacterium
GCGCCTCGCCTGTGATAGCCTCGATACGGCGCACACCGGCAGCCACAGAGCTCTCGCTAACAATCTTCACCATACCTATGTTACCGGTAGCCGCAACGTGTGTACCACCACAGAACTCGATTGATGAACCGAACTGCACAACGCGCACATGGTCGCCATACTTCTCACCGAACAGCGCAATTGCACCAAGTTTCTTTGCCTCCTCAATGGGGATATTGCGATAGTCGGTCAAAGGAATGTTCTCGCGGATGCGTGCATTCACAATGCGCTCAACCTGCTCAATCTCATCGTCGGTCACCTTCTGGAAGTGTGAGAAGTCAAAACGGATACCCTCCGGGGTTACAAGTGAACCCTTCTGCTCAACGTGTGTACCAAGCACCTGACGCAGAGCCTGATCGAGCAAGTGGGTACAAGAGTGGTTTGCTGCACAAGCCGCACGCTTTGCCTTGTCAACCTGGGCAACGAACTCCGCTGCGGGGTCGGCAGGCAACTGCTTTGTTATGTGGATTGGGAGATTGTTCTCCTTCTTTGTATCAACGACCTCAATGCGCTCGTCGCCACAAACCAGGTAACCGGTATCACCTACCTGACCACCGCTCTCGGCATAGAAAGGAGTCTCCTTGAGTACAATCTGATAGAATGTCTGGTTCTTCTGCTTTGTCTGGCGGTAACGGAGAATTGATGTAGCGCACTCTGTGTTGTCATAACCCACGAACACGCTCTCACCCTCGCTCACGGTAACCCAATCGCCGTTCTCAACAGCTGCCGCATTACGTGCACGTGACTTCTGCTTCTGCATCTCCTCGTCAAACTGCTCCATGTTCACTGTGAGGTTGCTCTCACGGAGAATGAGCTGTGTAAGGTCAATTGGGAAACCGAATGTATCGTAAAGAGTAAATGCCTCCACGCCGCTGATCTCGCCGTTGCCTGCAGCCTTTGCTGTAACAATAATCTTGTCAAGCATACCCATACCGGTCTCCAGTGTACGGAGGAATGAATCCTCCTCCTCCTTCATCACCTTTGTAATGAGTTCCTGCTGCTGTTTGAGTTCGGGATAAGCATCGCCCATGTTGTCAATGAGTGCAGGAACAAGCTTGTACATGAACGCCTGCTTCTGGCTAAGGAATGTGTAGCCGTAACGCACTGCACGGCGCAGTATGCGACGGATTACATAGCCGGCCTTTGCATTTGATGGGAGCTGACCGTCAGTGATTGAGAACGAGATTGTACGTATGTGGTCGGCAATTACACGCATAGCCACGTCAACCTGTGCATCGTTGCCGTATGTCTTGCCAGAGATTTCACCGATAGCCTTAATGATTGGCTGGAATACATCGGTATCATAGTTCGACTGCTTGCCCTGGAGCGCCATGCAAAGACGCTCAAAGCCCATACCTGTATCGATAACCTTTGCAGGAAGCTCCTCAAGGTGACCGTCGGCCATGCGGTTGAACTGCATGAACACGAGGTTCCATATCTCAATTACCTGTGGGTGTGAACCGTTCACAAGATCACGGCCGTTGATTTTTGCTCTCTCCTCGTCACTGCGGAGGTCAATATGAATCTCGGAGCAAGGACCGCAAGGACCTGTATCGCCCATCTCCCAGAAGTTATCCTTGTGGTTACCGTTGATGATGCGCTCTGCAGGCAAATGCTTTTCCCAGATTGCAGCCGCCTCGTTGTCGCGCTCAAGGCCCTCGGTCTCACAACCCTCGAACACAGTAGCATACATGCGCTCAGGGTCGAGCTTCACAACCTGTGTAAGGTACTCCCATGCCCAGTTGATGGCATCCTCCTTGAAATAGTCGCCGAACGACCAGTTTCCGAGCATCTCGAACATTGTGTGGTGATATGTATCGTGACCAACCTCCTCAAGGTCATTGTGCTTACCGCTAACGCGGAGACACTTCTGCGAGTCGGCAACACGCTTGCTCTTTGCGGGAGCATTGCCAAGAATGATATCCTTGAACTGGTTCATACCTGCATTGGTAAACATAAGTGTAGGGTCATCCTTCACAACCATAGGTGCCGATGGCACAATAAGGTGGCCCTTCTCTTCAAAAAACTTTTTGAATGATTCTCTGATTTCTTTCGATGTGAGCATATTACTGTTCTTTTTAATTTCAACTCAAATACCTTGCACGCGCAGGCACGCCACCCGCGAGCGCATAAACAGCGCAAATTTACAACATTTTGGCAAAAAAACGATTACAAGACACATAATATTAACAGCAAAAAGCATCTTTGCCACCAAACTCCCGCTTTGGACAAATAATATTTGCATAAAAAGAGCGCTTTTACTATTTTTGCCATAGTAAAAAACAGCAATGCGAAAGAACTACTACACATATAACCCAAACACGGGAACCTATGAACGTGTCCAGCCCAATTTCGCACGAAGGTTTCTCACGAACCTGCGCCGTGCGCTATTCTTCATAATCTTCGGCTGCGGCTCGTTCATCCTGCTCCACATATTCGTCGACAAGCCGTCGGTAGATAAACTGGTGAGTGAGAACTCCGAGATTCTTGCACAGTACAGGATTCTCTCCAAAAGACTCGACAATGCCATGCTGGTGTTGCAGGACATCCAGCAGCGCGATGATAACCTCTACAGGGTGATGCTCGACGCCGAACCAATCTCGGCCGAGGTGAGAAATGCCGGGTATGGCGGTACAAACCGCTACGACGAATTGTTGAAGATGGACAACTCGGAGCTGTTGGTGGAGACGACACAGAAGATTGACCTGCTCGAAAAGCAGCTGTACATGCAGATAAAGTCATTCGATGAGATTGTCGCACTGGACAAGGACTCAAAGACACGCCTACGCCACACACCGGCAATACAGCCCATTGCCAACCGCGACCTCAAGCGCACCGCATCGGGCTACGGCTACAGGATTGACCCCGTATACAACGTGCGTACATTCCACAAGGGAATGGATTTCTCCTGTGACAAGAAGACACCGGTATATGCCACCGCCGACGGTGTCGTAGAGAGCGCAAAGTGGATGTCGGGATATGGCTATACGGTAATCATCGACCACGGATATGGTTACAAGACACTCTACGCCCATCTGCTCGACAAGAAGTTCCTTGTAAAGAAAGGGCAGAAGGTTGTACGTGGCGAGAAGATTGCACTCAGCGGCAACTCGGGCAAGAGCACCGGCCCGCACCTCCACTACGAGGTAATCGTCAAGGGCAGCCACGTGAACCCCATCAACTACTATTTCATGGACCTGGATGCCGATGGATATGACCAGATGTTACAGATGGCCGAGAACCACGGTAAAATTTATGACTGATATGGCACTAAACACCAATAAAGACCTGAAGATGTACTACTCCATAAAGGAGGTTGCACAAGAACTGTCGGTAACAGAGACTACGCTCCGCTATTGGGAGAGCGTCTTTCCACAGGTGTCGCCATACAAAGGCGCCAACGGAGTGCGCCGTTACACAAAGGAAGACATTAAGACCCTGCGCACCATCTACCACCTTGTCAAGGAGCGCAAGCTTACGCTTGCCGGCGCAAAGAAACAACTGAAGAGCGGGGGGGCCAAAGAGACAGCCGAGACAAACAGCGACGTAATTGACCGTCTGAAAGCCATCAAAGAGGAGTTGTTGGGCATCAGACAGGAGCTTGACCTTCTGTAAGGAGAGCACCGCTCCGCAACACAAGACCCACCGGTTGCAGCTACAGCAACGGCGAGAAAAGTTTTACCAAAGACTCGGCACAACGCCGGGCAAACGGACGGTCACGATACTCGCTTGCCGTGAGTGCATGGCATCTCATTGAGTCGTCAAGGAAAGCCTCCTTCACCTTCAATGCTACAGACCTGTCATATACAAACGCACTCACCTCAAAATTATAGAAAAGACTCCTGAAATCCAGGTTTGCCGAACCTATTGACGAGAGATAGTCGTCACACACCACAGTCTTGCAATGCAGCACACCACCCTTATAAAGAAACACCTTTACACCAGCATCAAGCAGAGAGCCAAGATTCGACATTGACGCGTAATCGGCAACGAAGCTGTCGGAGTGTTCGGGTATCATCAGCCTCACATCCACCCCCGAAAAAGAGGCACATCTCAAGGCCTGCAGAAAAGGTTCATCGGGCATAAAATATGGAGTCTGGAGATATACATACCTCCTTGCCAAGGAGAGAATCTTCATGTAACCCGAATAGATAGCCCTCACATCACCAACCGGGTCCGATGCCACAACCTGCACATATGACCCCCCGTCACCGCCCGACAGAGGAAAATAGCTCTTGCCACTCACAAGCGTGCGGTTTGCAAAGAACCAGTCGACCACAAACGACGCCTGCAAGCCATTGACCGCAACACCCCGCAACAGCAACATCGTATCGCGCCAGCAACCGCCGCGCATACCATTCAGGTAGCGGTCGGCAATATTGCATCCGCCCACCATTCCCACCTTGCCGTCAACGACTACCATCTTACGGTGGTTGCGATAGTTCACCCTGTTGGAAAGCAACGGAAAATAGGTCTCAAGAAATGAGGTCACGCACACACCGCCCCGGCGCATGCTCTCAAAAAACGATTCCTTCACCCTCCAGCACCCCACGCTGTCATACATAAGCCTTACCTCGACACCCTGCCCGGCCTTTTCGACAAGCATGTCACGCAGACGGCGTCCAACCCCATCGTCCTCAATTATGTAGAACTGCATATGGATGTGGTGAGCGGCAGCCGATATCATTTCAAAAAGACGTTTCTCGAACAGCAGAGTGTCCGATATAACCTCGGCCTCATCGAAAGACAACAGCCTGGACGACGACACATAGTCAAAGAATGAGGAAAGGGACCGGTATGCAGGAAGCACGCCGCCTATCATGGTGCCATCGGCCGCAAGCATACAGCGCCGCCCCATCTGCGACATGAAACGCCGACCGACCATCCTTCTTTTACGTGTATTATGCCCAAAGAAAAAGTAAAGCAACAGCCCAAGGAAAGGTACAAATATGAATACCATAACCCATGCAAGTGTCTTCACGGTATCATGGTTTCGCAGAATCACCCTTGCCATGACAAACATTGCCACAAGCCAATAGAGCCAATATAAGATTCCTACTACAGAAAGAGAGCTATCATACATTTTCAAGAAGTCCTTTGTATGATAACACCATGGCAGGCCGAAAGGATGTCAGGACATTATGTTACCACCGTAAAGGCAATGGCTTTCAATTCTCCTGTTCCAGGAAGAGCGACAGCTTCTCACGCCAGTCCTCGCCGTTTTCAACCTTCAATATCCTTATTCCAACTTTAGCAGCCGCCTCAAGATTCTTGTCACTGTCATCGACAAAAAGAGTCTCCCCGGCAACCATTCCGCCATCGGCGAGCATCTTGCGATAAATTTCCTCACCCGGCTTCGAGCACTTCATGCAATAACTGAGAAAAAGCATGTCAAACCAATCATCGAGCGACTTGCCGCACGATGTGAACTGCGACGAGCGCGCCCAGCCCTGAATGAAAGGATTGGTATTGCTCAACACCGAAAGGCGGTACCCGGGACGCAGTTGCTGCAGTGAATCAAGAAAATTCTCATGCACCTCTGTTATGAAACCGCACCACGCATATTTTGCATCGTCATAACCTATTGGCCTTTTACAAAGTTTCCCAAGTTCATCGCAGAACTCGCCGGCTGTAATATCACCGTTCTCAAGAGCGAAGAAAGGTCCCTTCTGGCAATAGGAATTTATATAATCAGTTGGATTTTCCAGCCCCAACTCATTGAAACGGGCGAGCGCCCTGCCGGTGTCTATTGTTGTGAGTACACCGCCAAAATCAAAAACAATATCCTTAATCATAGCTCCAAACAATGTTTCGGCCGCTAAGATACTCAATTCACCGTTAAAAAATATAAACATTAAGAAGCTGTTTAAATTTCTAAAAAAATATTTTCTTATAGCAGTCTGTCATTTCGCCGTTTTTTATATTCAAAAACGTCTGTTTCTTTCTTTTTCGCAGTTACATAGCCCGCTATGACTACGTCCAACCGCCTAACGCTCGGCAAAGTAAATGAATTTCCTTTGTACTCGCTTAATCGGCACTTTGTGCCCTTGAAAAATAAATAAACATCCAATTTGCATTGCGCCAAAATAGGCTGCACTCGCTTTAAAACTTACAAGTAAACTTGCGTTTTGCTCGTTGGCACTATTTTT
>JAZRGF010000343.1:0-6871 GCA_045644005.1 Bacteroidaceae bacterium
CAACAGGTGGTGGTGCTCTTCTCGAGGCAATCGAGGGTAAGGTTCTCCCAGGCGTTGCAGCAATCAAGGGCGAATAATTTACCGCTTTTATAAAAATCAATAAACAGCGTGCCCGCGCACGCTGTTTATTTTATTAAATGACTGATGGAAGAAAGAGAGATAACAGACATACAACTCAAGGTAGCAACCCTGCTTGACGAGAAAAGACTCAAACAAGCCATTGACACATTGGCCGGCGGGGTTGACGAACTGCAGGACTGGGAGTTGCGCACACGCTTCACCGAGATGCAAACAGCATACCGTTATATGCTCGACTACATGCGCCAGGGAATGCCCGACCCCGACAGGGAGCGCCTTCACGCCGAGCTCATTGGCCGTTGCTACATCATCAATGACCAGATTGCCGTTGCAAGGCTCACCGAGCACTCCACAAAGGTCTACTGTCAGATGCGCCGCAAATACAAGAACCTTGCAGCGCTTGGTGGCATATATGACAGACTCAAGGAGAACGCTGCAAACTTTGCCGTCACCGAGAACCTGCCCGCAAGCGAGTGCAAGAGCGTGCGCCTGCAGCTGTCACAGGAACACGAAAGGCTGTTGTCTGAACTCTTCGGTGCCATCTGGAGCAGCACAGGCTGGAACAAGGGCGATGCCGAGTTGATTGACCGCATCGTCGGTGACGAGGAGATAAGCATCAACGACCGCGCAACAGCCGTCAGCGCCATCACCCTGAGCACACTCAAATGCTTCGAGCCAATCAAAGTTGAGGCGCTCTGCCACATAGCCATAAACAGCTGCAGCCTGCTCGCCGTGCGCGCAATAACAGGTATTGTCATTGCGCTGTTCCAGTACGAGCAACGCATAGCCCACTACCCCGCCCTCATGGCAGCACTCGACACCCTGCGCGACAACCCTACCGCAGTGCGCTACATACAGACAATACAGATTCAACTGCTCCGTTGCCGCGAGACACAGAAAATCGACCGCAAGATGCGCGAGGAGATTATCCCCGCCATGATGAAGAACTCACAGAAGCTCAACGGCAAGCTCTGCATCGACATTCTCAAGGAGATTGAGAACGACGAGGACAAGAACCCCGAGTGGCAGAAGTGGATTGAGGAAGATGGCATAAAGAGCAAGATCGAGGAGATGACCAAGTGGCAGATTGAGGGCGCCGACGTCTACATGAGCACCTTCTCGCAACTCAAGAACTACCCCTTCTTTGGCGAAATATGCAACTGGCTACGCCCATTCGACAAGAATGTGCCCGGCATCAGCGACATCCTCCCCGGCAATGCCAACGACGCACACACGCTCATTGGCGCAATATGCAAGTCACCCGTCTTTTGCAACAGCGACAAATACTCGTTCTGCTTCACCGTGCAACGTGTTCCTGCCGACCAGCGCGACATGCTCATGGGACAGCTGGGTGGCGAAGAGGGAGAGGCCATCAGCGAGGCCGAGAGCAACATGATAGCCGACAAAGAGCGCATGGCCGAGATTGAGAGCAACCAGTACATACAGGACCTCTACCGCTTCTTCAAGGTATCCAATTTCAAAGGCGAGTTCATGGACCCATTCACCATGCAGCTTAACCTACTCGAAAGCAACATGCTTGCACCGCTCATCAGCGACAGCAACGCCGTGCTGCGCACATTCCGCTACCTTGTGGAGAAGGAGTACTATGCCGAGGCCTACAACGCCGGCAAGCTCTTTGAGAAGAGCGGTGAGTGCGACGCACAGTTCTTCCAGGAGATGGGCTACTGCCTGCAGAAGGAGCTGCGCTACAAAGAGGCCATCGACTACTACACCAAGGCCGACATCGTCAAGCCCGACACCCTGTGGACACTGCGCCACATCGCCCAATGCTACCGCATGCAGAGCGAGTTCGACAACGCACTGGCATACTACCAGATGGCCGAAGAGCTTGCCCCCGAGAACATCTCGCTGCTGTTGCAGACCGGCGAGAGCTTTGCCACAATGAAACAGTACGAAGAGGCCTTCGCACGCTTCTACAAGGTAGAGTTCCTCAAGCCCGGCTCACTGCGCGCCACACGCGCCATCGCCTGGTGCTCATTCATCACCGGCAAGGACCAGCAAGCACGCGCCTACTACCAGCGCCTGCACGCCATGCCATCGGCAAGCTACCAGGACTACCTCAACGCCGGCCATGTAGAGTGGGTCAACCACAACAACGCCCAAGCACTGGAGTACTATGAAAAAGCGAAGACACTCTGCGGCAGCGCCGACAAAGTCGCCCAGCAAATAATGCACGACAGCGAGACACTCACCGCCCGCGGCATAAGCGAAAACGAAATCCTGTTGCTGAGGGATTTGATATTGTAAAAACTGAGGTTAATCCCAAAATCATAATATCAAGAAGCCAATCCTTGCTAGAGCAATTCTAGCATGGATTGTCAGTTCAAAAAGCTGGCTTTTGAGCCACCCTCAAGCATAGCGGAGGGATTTACACTTTTAAATTGGAGGAGGATGAAAATACCGTTTTAACCAAATTCAACAATAACAGCCCTCTCATACAGTCCCTCTTAATACCATTTTCTCATAAAACGCGCGAGAAAATCCATATTCTCTTGTAGTAGTTGTTTACCCCGTTTAACTCCTCTTACACTATTTATAGACATATCAGGCATCATCCTGTTCTCAATAAGATAATGCAGCATCTCGTTGGATGTAGTATTTTCGGAAGTTAACATATACAATGAGTTCGATTCCGCATACTCTGCATCATAATAAGGATTATTGCAATCCTTTACTATTCGGGCAGCATCGGGGATAATATTAAGTGCACCCTTTTCCGGTATATACAACAAGAAATAAGTTTTATCACGAAGTTCTGCCGGTATATCAAGATTATCGGCAACTTTAAAATTCGTCTTGAAGAATTCTGATAGCCCGCCATAGTCTTTAATATACATTAGCGGATATCCATTATTAACCCTGCGCAATTCTCTATTGAACTCAACATTTTCCTTTTCCTCAATATGCTTAACATACTCATTGAATACATCCTTGGAGTTGTTCCAAGAAGTCAGTCCGTTAGGATACCATTCACCATTGTATTCCACAAGAGACATGCTACACGATGGAGCATCATCAAGTTGCACATTCTCCAATGAATTGAAATCACATTTGTTCACATTATACAAGTTGCCTCTTATATCTTTGAACACCAAACAATCATTTCTATTCTCGCAGAGTTGGAAAAGCTGCTGTTCAACAACTCTTATGTTTTTGACGACACTACTCTCTTTGTCATAACCGTGAAACTGCAAAAACATTGAATACCACTCCCAGACTGGCAACCTTAAAGGTCCAGTCTTACAATCAAATGCGAGACGGGATCTTATTGCATACATTTTCTGAGCCCCACTTTCAAGCCCCAGGTAATCTACAACGTTTTCAAACTCCTCTATGACCTCATCGGTAAATAAAGAAAACAAATAACAACTCTCTGCCAAGTCCATTAATACAAACTTCAACTTGTATATATCATCAAAAAGCCCTATGTCAAGATATTTCTCACTTATATACTCATTGACCGGTGTTGTTTCAAACAAATCATACAATATTTCATACAATTTGCAACCAACAGAAATGATGGCCGGATTTTCGGGATTATAAAAACTGTTACGAGAATTCGTCTTTTGGGATACCATCCAAACAAGAAAGAAAATATCTTCCGGATTTATATCATCATAGCAATACTCATCCTCATTAATATCATAAAAAGGCAACACCTTTCCATACATCTCCTTGTGTTTCCTGACAAAACAGTTCCATATACCCAAATTAGAAATCACATCCTCAAAGTAACAGGTAAGTGTTGCAGCCATCAGATAACAAGTCTCTTCACCAAGTTCATCACACACGCCTGTTTGCAATATTTCGTTCAATAACCTCTCTGCAACCTTGGCATAGTAATAATCCGTTTGAAAGCGAGGAACACCAAGTCCTCTCATATCTCTCCATTCTTCTGTAGTAACGATTCTTTTCATAATTTAATACTCCTTGCATATACACACACCCTGATGATCATTTACAGCGTGCTTGTTGCTATACTTGCGAATAAGACTATCAAAAGATGCCAATGCAGTATCCCTTCCATTAACAGCAATAAGGATCCCCAATAGTTTCATAATAAGTTTTTCTTAGTTGGCAATTTTAGACTTCTCTTATCGCCTCAATCAGTTTGTAGACTGTTGTAGATGGATTATTAGGAGAATTCAGTTTCTTTGCGCGCAGTATTGCATTATCTTCCCCTGCAGCAAATATACTGACATCAACGACACCCAGTTTACCTTTTGAATAATTACCAGAGTATTTCTTGTACATCTTTACACATGCATTCTGGTTCTGCTCAGCAGATACATCAACACAATGCAACAAAAACCAAAGTTCAACACAGGGATTGGAAACAAGCAGTGTAGCCTCTGGTATACATTTCAACTGCACAAGTACACCTGCGACATCAAGGTCATACATCAAAAATGTCTGGTCTCTATCGGTCAATTCATACCCCTTTTTGCAATTCTCAATATACCGACACGATATATTTGAATCGCTTTTCCTTGGAATTATCTGAATAGGAACACGGTATTTCGAGCGCAGATGCATAACATAAGCGACCTCTGTTTCTCCTTCACAAAAGACAAAGAAATTAGGTTTCATCCTCTTTTCTTTGGAAGTCCTGATTCGTCTTGCCATAACAATCAATTCATAAAGTTAGCAAAAGACTCGTCAACATAAGGAATGGCATCAAAACGCCCCTGCAAATAAGCCTTTTCAATGTCCATTCCATCCCTGAAATCCTTATAGTCAAATAAAGAATAGAGATCGGTAGAAGCATTCTCACGCTTATTTGTGAAGTAAACCTGATCTTTTCTTATCTTGTTACCATCGAGCAAATATGTATTGTGGGTTGTATATATCAACTGCGCACATTCACTGTTATTAAACAAGGTAATAATAAATTCAACAAGTTTTGTATGCAAACTCGCCTCAATCTCATCAATAAGTAGCACCTTATTGTTTCTCACAATGTCGAGAATTGTCAACATCATAAAGAAAAGCTTTCTTGTACCATCCGACTCTTCCGTATTGAAATCAAATGGAACATCGGGATTACTTCTATGATATGTTGTAATTGACAATTGGTTTTTCTGTATATCATCCACAGACAATATATTGAGATTGTTTTGAGGATCCAAAACTGCCGTTGTAAACGGTCTTAACTCCTGCCTACTGCTAATATTGACAATGTCACTATCAGCAATGCGCAATACATTCAGCAGTTGCTCTTTGTTGTCATTCAGGCGTTTTTCAAGAGTTTCAGGGTTATAATTGTAGAAATCCAAGATGAAATGCTCATGAAAATAACGGAAAACCTTTTGGGCGATTTCCCTTCCCATCTGGCTTGCCCTGGAGATGAATAAGGTTTTCTTCGACGTATTTGCCACAACATCCATTGGACGGCGAATCGCAGAGCGGAACTCATAAACATCTTTCCAGCCCCCCACTTTACTTTCATCGCGCACAAAAACCATTGAACGGCGACCATTGGGGAAATAATAAAGTTCCTCCCTCACAATTTCCCTATTGGTAAGCTCAAACGAATACTCATATTCCACGCCATCAATAACAAAACGAATAAAGAAACGACTTATCTTGTCGGTACCACCGAACTTGAAAGGCGCAAACGGGAATACAGTATTCTCGTTATGGTTATGAGAATTGAATATCATACTCACACAAGCACGAATAGCCTTTATAATACTACTTTTACCCGATGCATTTGCACCATAAATAGCAACAGTTTTGAGCAGTCTTATACCATCGTACTCAAAAGTATTTCCTTTCAACTCTTTCGCCTTCTTTGTTTGAATATTCGCAGCCTGCATATCCAGAACCACCTCATCCATTATGGAAAAAAAGTTACTTAAACGAATCTCTAAAACCATTTTAACTCTTATATTTACAATTTCTTTGCAAATATAACAACTAAAACACCACAAAAGCAATTTTTAATGCCATTTTATTATGCTAAAAGATGTTATTTCTTAGCATTAAGGCAATACTACCACAAAAAGCCAAACTATTCACCAAAACGAGTAAAGATTGACCTATAATTTCTTTATGTTATTCTTTGCCTTTTTGTGGCAATGGCGAGCAATAGGTTTTATTCACCACCCTGTCGCGCATCAACTGCGGATTGGTAAAATTGCGGGATATGTTCTGAACTATATCCAAATAATTATCTTTCCCCTGTTCATTTACATAATAATAAGGTTTGATTGATACACAATTCCTGTGTTCAAACAATGTTTTTAGCAGAGTCTTGTCTGACAACCCACACGAATGCCCCATTATACAAACCTGAAAAGGTGCTGAGTCTATAAACGAAAGCAAATCCCTGTAATTGGGAGTCTCTAAATATCGGTTAGTTTTGATATGCCTTAAATACTCGTTGTCGTTAATCTTCTGAAGTTTCTTGTATTCATCATCAGACTCATCTCCGTAACCAAATATTACAGTCTCTGGTTTTGATAGTTCACCGTGAATATGATTTACTAAAAATCTACCACTTTTTGGCAAATACAAGTCTGCCGTTTTTGTATAATTGAAATTTAGAAGCATCATACGGTCTGGATATAGCATTTCAGGTAAAATATCTACAACCGATTCTATTCCCAAATAACGAACCTGTTCCCTGTACGCGGATAAGAATTCACGTACTTTGGAAACTTTTCTCGTAACATTAGATGAGACATATAACTTTACTCTATTTATAAAATCATCACCTTTAAATCTATTTTCAAGGAAAGCGAACCATTTATCTTTTGCTTCTATTGAC
>JAZRGF010000344.1:0-18376 GCA_045644005.1 Bacteroidaceae bacterium
TGAATAGCAAATATATTATGGGAATGTTTAACATAATAAGAGTGCCGTTAATGAAGCTCAATATTTTGATTTTGCCAGTTGCATGCACAGAACAATTGTAGTCACTATTTATGGTAGCTACAGTGTTCATGATAAGAAGTATACGACAGAAATGTGTTGTATAAGGAGGTGGATTGACCAACCACAAACTAAAAATGTAATCAATTTCTATAATTAAAGGAATTGATATTAGATTCAGCATTATTGTAGCGAACTTTAATGCATTCTCCATCAAGACTTGCATTTCATTATATTTGCTTTGTGAATATGCCTTAATAATTTGTGGACGGAAAGCCTGAAGTATATTTCCAGAAAAGCCGGAGATTATACCTTGGACCATTGTCGCAATTCCACTTGCTGCATTCATTACAACACCAAAGAATATATTTAGAATGAAATTTATTCCTTGCTGTCTGACTGTAATACTCATATTCCCATATAAATCCCATAAGGAGAATGAGAGCATAGGCTTTATTATATTGGGTTTATATGTCAACTTGAAATGCGATTCTTTATAATGCTTTATGCAATAATAACGGTATGTAAATGCAATAATAATACTTACACATAATACAAGAATTGCATATAATATCAGTTTGTCGAATTTGCCAATAAGTAGTACGTAAACTATAACCAACTTAAGCATTACGTTCAATAACTCTACATATGCATATACATCCATTTTTTCATGAGCTATTATAGCTGCGTTATATGGAACCTGAGTTATCGTTACCATCATGCTTATTATTGACAGCTGGTAAACAATATTTGCTGCGTACATTCTACCATTGGGTATATCAAGTTTATTATACAAGAACCATAATCCAATAGTTTCTGCTAATATAAACACCAGGATAGCAATGCAAATATGAATGAGCAATGCACTGTTGAATGTGTTGTGCAACTTTACAGCATCACCTTTAGCCATGTCATGCGTAAGGAAACGGGCTGTTGCACCGCTCATTGCTGTGTTTAGAAAAGTGAACATTGCGACAACGGAACCAACCACTCCGTATATGCCATAGTTCTCTTCGCCCAGTACTTGCAGTACGATGCCTCATGTATATAAAGATATCGCAATTGATAATAACATCCTTACATACAAGAAAAGAGCATTTTTTGCTATTCGTTTATTATTTTGAGTATTATTACTCATTTTAGCTTTTATATATTATAATTTTTGTAGCAACCGGTGGTATCGAACCACAGACTTTTGTGTCCCACCTGTGCGGTTGCTTCCTTCTTTGTTCCCATAGGCTCATGTGAGCCTATGGAAAATTAGTCTTCTTGAGATCCCTCGTCACTTGCGCTCTGTCGGGATGACAATAATAGCCTTATCTTTTATATATTCCGCAGAAGTCAAGGATGATCTTGTTCTCGTCCCAAGGCAACTCCTTGAACTGGTTGTGTGCGGTGAGCATTACAACGATATCTGCCTTGTCAAATGCCTCCTTGTAGTTGGTGAGCTTGAAGGTGTTGTGCTCCTCAACGTTTGGTTCAACAATCATTATGTCGGCATTGTTACACATCTGCATTACTTTGCCTACAATAGTCTTTGATGGTGACTCGCGAAGGTCGTCGATATTTGGTTTGAACGCCAGGCCCATCATGGCAACCGATGGCTTGCGACCATTCTTTAACTCAAACTCGAGCATGGTGCTCTTTACTTTCTCGGCACACCAGAAGCTCTTGTAGTTGTTTATCTCACGTGCTGTTGCAATGATCTTGCTCTCGGCAGGGTAGTCGGCTGTAATAAAATATGGGTCAACGGCTATACAGTGTCCACCTACACCGCAACCTGGCTGCAAAATGTTCACGCGTGGGTGTTTGTTGGCAAGGTTGATGAGCTCCCATACGTTGATACCAGCCTTGTCGCAAATGAGTGACAGCTCGTTGGCGAAGGCTATCTGTACGTCGCGGCTGCTGTTCTCGGTGAGCTTGCACATCTCGGCTGTGCGGCTGTTGGTCTTGTGCAACTCGCCCTGTACAAACTGTGAGTAGAACTCTATAGCTTTATCGGTTGACTCGGGAGTGAGGCCTCCGATAACGCGGTCGTTGTGAACGAGCTCATAGATTACATTGCCGGGGAGCACACGCTCGGGGCAGTAGGCAATGTAAATTTTGTCTTTCAACTCAGGACGCTCGGTGAAGATGATGTTGGCCATCATCTCGGTTGTGCCAATAGGTGATGTTGACTCAATTACATAGAGGTCACCTTCTTTCAATAGTGGAAGTACGGCACGTGTCGCAGCCTCAACGTATGAAACATCGGGTTCGTGGTCGCCCTTGAATGGGGTGGGAACTACCATGAAGTAAGCATCACTCAACTGTGGAGTAGTGTATGCTTTGAACTTACCTGCTGCAATGACTTCCTGCAACATCTCTTCCATGCCAGGCTCAATGATGTGGAGCTTACCCTGGTTTGTCACTTCTACAACTTTGGGATTGATGTCGACACCTACAACGTCAATACCGTGTTTTGCTGCAATAATTGCTGTTGGGAGACCAATGTAGCCAAGTCCCATGAAACATGCTTTCATATTTATTGTTTTAAAGATTTGTTTTTGCTATTAAGTTCTTCTATAAGGTTCTCAATCATCCAACCGCAGAAATCAAAGTTGTCTCCTTGGTGCCATTGCATATCTTCGGTCCAATATCCTTCGCATTTTTTGTATGCCGGACCTGCGTAACCATAACTGATTTCTACAATAAGTGGGTTGTTGTTGGGGTCAAAAACGAAATCGTATGCGATGGATTGCATCTTCAGTTTCCTGTTTGTCTCAAATGCAATTTTTACGCAACGCTCGTCAATTTCTTCCTTTCTATATATAATATTGCCACTGCCAGATGCCCTGAAATCATTTTCTCTTGTAAGTCGTTTAAGACCAAATGCTTTGTTACCGACAACGCATATTCTAATGTCATATTTGTTGTGTGGTATAAAATCTTGAAAATAAGCATATCCACTCTCTTTACCGTGGTAATGAGCGAAATCGGTAGGGTATTTCTTGAAGAAATTAAGGTATATTGGTCTAATAATGTCTTTTAATCTTGCCTTGCCGACCTTAAACTTGCGATATTCTTCTTCAAACTGCTCTTTCCAACGGTATTGCTCAAATCCTTTTCCAAAAGCTTGCTCAATAAACTTTCTTGCCTGTTTATGGGTACGTGCTAATTTAACATTGGATGCTCCTGCACCTCCTTTTAGTTTAAAAACCTTGGGAATTGTTGTTTTGTTTAGCCACTCTAAAGCCTCCTTTTTTGTGTAGAAAACGTATGTAGGTACAATGGGGGCACCAATCGCCTCTAATAAGTATTTCTGTGCAATCTTGTCATCGAAATGCCAAACAGTGTTAAAGTCGGGGAATACCTTTTTGCCTGCAGCCTGTAGTGAGTAGATAAATGATTTTGCAAATTGCATATCACGATAGTCATGCTGATAAATATGGTATAAAATGATATCACATTTATAAGCTTCTTCAATGGCGTCGTTTTTATATGGATTTAAATCGATATATGATAGACCATTTCTTTTGCAATAATCAATCCATTCGACAGAGAATCCATCTTTCTTACTTACGATGGCAATTTTTATATCTTTGTTCAACATATCATCTTTTATTGAATATGATTTATTTCCAAACTTTTACTATCCTGCCACAAGCCAAGCCGTCACCGTAGGGGTTTACAGCTTTGCTCATTGCATCGTAGTGTGCCTGGTCATCGAGCAGTGCCGATACTTCGGCTACAATCTTATTGTAATCTGTACCAACGAGCTTCACGGTGCCGGCCTCGAGTGCCTCGGGACGCTCGGTGGTATCACGCATAACAAGCACGGGCTTGCCAAGGCCGGGGGCTTCCTCCTGTATGCCGCCACTGTCGGTAAGTACGATGTTGCTCTTCTCCATCAAATATACGAATGAGAGGTATTCCAAAGGCTCAATGAAGAACATATTAGCCCCCACCTGGCCTCCCCCCATAGGGGAGGAACTGGAAGGCCTCACCCCAACCCTCTCCATTGGAGAGGGGGTAGAAATAAGTACGCTTTTTATCTTATTTATGCATTCTTCGATGTCTGTTATTACTTCTTCATTCGTGAAGCGGATAACATTGAAACCGAGCTCGTTTAATCTTGTACTTCTGTCCTTGTCATATTCAATTTGTTCATGTTCTGCATGGTATGCACCATCGACTTCTATAATAAGTTGCTTTTCTAGGCAAACGAAATCTACAATGTATTTATCAATGATGTGCTGACGACGGAATTTGAATCCGGTTTGCTCGTCGCGCAGATGTGACCATAATGCGACTTCTGCATTGGTGGCTTTTTCCTTATTCTCTTTGGCAAAATCCTTTAACAGGTTATACAATGTGGGGTCTGCTGTCTGGTAACCATACGCTTCTCCCTCCATTTTGGGGAGGGACGGGGTGGGGCTTCCGAACACCTCGTGGATTGGCTTGCGCACGTTGGGGTTGAGGTGCATTGGGTAGACGAAATCCACATCGGGGTACTTGCGTGTCAGCTCCTTGATGGCTGTGCACATGTTGATGAATCCGTCGCCAAAGTTCTCGCGGCGGTGGCCGGTGATGAGCACCAGCTTCTTTCCGTCGGCAAGGCGGTTGACGTCGTAGCCTGCCTGTGCAAGCAGCGTTTGCAGCTCGCTGTTGAGGGTTTGGTCTTCTTTGATTTTGTTTACTACCCAATAGAGTGCATCGATGACGGTGTTGCCGGTAATGGTTATGCTCCCCTCGGCCACTGCCTCGCGCAACAGGTTGGCCTTGGTGAGTGGGGTGGGCGCGAAGTTGTATGTTGCTATGCGGCCTGTTATCTGGCGGTTCATCTCCTCGGGCCATGGGCTGTAGATGTTGTGTGTGCGCAAGCCGGCCTCAACGTGTCCCACGGGTATCTGCTGGTAGAATGCAGCAAGTGCGGCTGCTGTGCTTGTGGTGGTGTCGCCATGGACAAGTACCACATCGGGCTGCACTTCCTTTAGTACATCGCGCATACCTGTGAGCACGCGTGCTGTAACATCGTATAGGTCCTGCCCCTGTTTCATTATGTTCAGGTCATAATCCGGGGTTATTTCAAATAGCTGCAGTACCTGGTCGAGCATCTGACGGTGCTGGCCGGTGACACACACTATGGTCTTGAACGTTTCGGTATGTTTTTGGAACTCCTTTACCAAAGGGGCCATTTTAATGGCCTCGGGGCGTGTTCCGAATACGAGCATTATTTTTTTCATAACTCGTTATGTTTTTGCTATATTTTTTTATGCTTGGCTTTGTCTAATTTCGGCAAAAATAGTGATATTATCATTAACAAGCAATTTTATTTGGATTGAAAATTGTGCAGTGTTCAAAAATGACTGCTGCCGCTGCTGCGTGCCTGTTTTTTTTGAAATGTGGCTCTCCTTGAACGTGCGGGCGAACATTGTTGCGGGTTGTGCTGTTGTTGTATGCGGCTGCAGGGTATGCTCTGTCGGTGTTGCGAAATTATTTTTTTGTTTTTTCTTGTGTGTGTCGCAATAAAATGCGAACTTTGTCGGGATATCAGAAAAAGCGTTTTATGATTAATAGAGTTCTTATTCGTCTGAAGGTAGTGCAGATTGTGTATGCGTACTACAAAAACAGTGGCAAAAGCTTGAAGGCTGCCGAGGATGAGATGTTCTTCAGCCTGTCAAAGGCATATGACCTTTACCATTATCTGTTGCTGCTTATGCCGGGCATAACAAACTATGCAGCCGACAGAATTTCGTTCCTCAGCAGGAAAGTGCGTCCTACTGAAAGTGATAAAAATCCTAATCTCAAGTTCGTGAACAACCGCTTTGTCGCTCAGCTGGAGCAGATTGAGCAGCTTGTGAAGTTTGCCGAGAAGAGCAAGCTGAACTGGGTGGACCACTCGGACTTCCTGCGTCGTCTGCTTGACAAGATTGAGGCGAGTGACATCTACAAGGAGTACATGGAGTCGGGGGTAGACAGCTACGAGGAGGACAAGGAGGTGTGGCGCAAGCTCTACAAGGCATTTGTCTTTGAGAACGAGGAACTTGATGACATCATTGAGGAGCAGAGCCTCTATTGGAACGATGACAAGGCTATAGTGGATACCTTTGTGGTAAAGACAATAAAGCGTTTCGCGGAGGGAACGAACAGCAACTCGCTGCTGTTGCCTGAATTCAAGGACGATAGTGACAAGGAGTTCGCGTGCCGTTTGTTGAGGAATGCCATTGCCAATGCCGAGGAGTATCGCAAGCTCATGAGCGAGAGCTCGAAGAATTGGGACATGTCGCGCCTGGCGTTCATGGATGTGGTGATTATGCAGGTGGCACTTGCCGAGATTATGACACAGCACGATATTCCTCTCTCGGTTACTCTCAACGAGTATGTGGAGATTGCCAAGTATTACAGCACTGCGAAGAGTGGTCCGTTTGTGAATGGCTTGCTTGATGCTATTACAAAGGGCTTGCGCGAGGCAGGAAAGATAGAAAAGTAACAATTTATTGATAAAAAGATTTAATTATGGTATTTATGCAAGCCGAAACAGGCGCTCAGACAATTAACGAGGCGGTTGCACAGCCTGTTGTTGCAACACCTCAGGCAACAGATGTGGTAACAGAGGTAGTGGCAGACGAGGTTGTGCCCGAACAGCCAACCGGGTTGGCAAAGTTCTTGGCGAACCCAATGTTCATGTTTGTCATCATCATCGCTATCATGTACTTCCTGATGATTCGTCCACAGCGCAAGCGCCAGAAGGAGATTGAGAATTTCCGTCGTGGTCTCCAGCCGGGTATGGATGTGGTTACCAGCGGTGGTATATATGGCAAAATCAAGGAAATCAATGGCAATGTGGTTGTTCTTGAGGTTGCTCACAACGTGAATGTGCGTGTTGATATTTCGGTGGTTTTTGCAAACCCCGGCGCTATGAACGAGGAGGGTAAGTAATTCTCTTTGAAAATTGGACTTGAATTCCTTTAAAAAGGCATTTGAAAAAGCTAGAGGGAATGGCTTTGTGAGCTTTCTCTTCTTTCTATTGGTCTCGTGTACTCTTTGGTTTACGTTAACCTTGAACAGAATATACGAGACCGATATTTCTGTGTCGGTGCATGTGAGGAATGTGCCCGAGGGGGTGTCGCTTGAGAACGATGCCTGTATTCCTGTGCGTGCCATGGTGAGAGGAAAGGGTACGGAACTCTTCGGGTTCCTGTTCAATGACGGTGTTGACGTTGCAGTGGATTATTCCGAAATGCGACGCAGTGGCGGTCGTCTTGCCATGTCGTCGGGGCTCATTTCGGGCAGGCTGAACGAGCAGCTCGGGCAGTCGTTGTCGCTCGGGACTATTCTTGCCGATTCGCTTGTGGCCAATGTGCGGCAGGCGGCGGCTGTTGTGCCGGTGAGGCGTGGGCGTGTCGATTTGAGGGCAGCCGAGGGATGTGAGCTGGTGTCGGTGAAATGTCTCCCCGAGGAGGTGCGTGTCACTGCACTTGTCGATGAACTCTCTGCAATAAAGGAGGTGGCTGCGCCGGCTGTGGTGTACAGTGGCTTGCAGTGTGATACAGTGCTTGAACTTGATTTTCTGCCCGGTAGGTATATAAGTGCGGATCCCGCCAAATATGAGGTGCATGTTGCCGTGTCGCGCTATGTGGATGCGACGGTAGCAGTTCCTGTTGAGTATGTGGATTTCCCCAGTGATATTGACCTGGGCTTTTTGCCGCAGGATGTGAATGTCGAGTATGAGGTGCTGGAGGTGAATGAGGGAAAGGTAAGTCCGGTTGATTTTTCTGTCAGGTTGCGCTTCGATGATTATGCCTACAGCGTGGTGCTTGGCAAGGCGGGCGATTTGGAGAAGAAGTTTACGGTCTCCTCGACGTCGTCATTTGTCAGGAATGCAAGGGTGGTGGGCGTTGAGGCCGAATTGCCCGATTCGTCAATACTGTCAAATATGGTTGCCCTATGAAGAAACTTGCCATTGTTGGAGGTATCGGCAGTGGAAAGTCTGTCGTTTCCCGTATGCTTGAGATTATGGGTGTGCCGGTCTATGATTGCGACAGCCGTGCAAAGGAGATTATGGTGCATGATTCACACATTGTGAAGGAACTTAAGCGTATGTTCGGCGAGGAGTGTTATGATGCCGACGGTGGGCTGAACCGTAGTTATCTGGCTTCGTGTATCTTTGTCGATGAACGCAACACCAGGCGCGTGAATGCTCTTGTGCACCCTGCCGTGAAGGCCGATTTCTGTTCATGGGCGCAGAGACAGAATGCGGCGGTGGTGGCTGTTGAGACGGCATTGCTCTACGAGTCGGGGATGACCGACGTGGTGGACAAGGCTTTGCTGGTGTGGACCGACAAGGAGACGGCGATAACGCGCACTATGGCGCGTAGCGGCATGTCGCGCACGCAGGTGCTGAACCGTATGGCTAAACAGATGGCGACCGATGATTTGTTGTTGCTCACTGATTATGCTATATACAACAGTGGTTCGAGTGCCGTAATGCCTGCGCTGGCAGCGTTGCTCGAGGAGCTGCAGGAGAAGTGACCTTTGACCCCACTCTTATGCCATTGTGGGCGATAATATTAAAAAATGTATAAAATTTTGTAAAAAGAAAATCGCTCCGTATATTAGCGCAGTTTTTTGAAAATAGCACAAACTATAAAATAGAAATAATATGAATACTTTTGAAACAATCTTGACAATTTCGGGTAAACCCGGTCTGTACCGTCTGTTGTCACACGGACGTAATATGTTCATCGTAGAGTGTGTCGATGCATCAAAGAAACGTGTTCCTGTATATAACAGCGACCAGGTGGTTATGCTTGATGATATTGCTATTTATACCGATACCGAGGAGCTTCCTTTGAGAAATGTCTTTGCAAAGATTTATGAAAAGGAGAATGCTGTATTGCCTTTTGACCTGAAGATGGCTACTCCGGAGGAGTTGGTTGAGTATTTCGAGACAATAATCCCTGACTATGACCGTGAGCGTGTATACCTTACACACATCAAGAAGATGTTCTCATGGTATAACATCCTTGTCGCTAATGGTGTTGTGGATTTTGTGGCCGAGGAGCAGGGAACAGAGCAGGCTGAGGATGCTGAATGATTAAATTGATTGATACTATGAAAAAGATTGTATTGTCTCTGGTGCTGGTGTTTGCTGTGTCTGTTGGCGCATCGGCACAGTCTTGGAAGGACTTGTTGGGAAAGGCGGTGAGTGAGGTTGCCGATAATGCTTCGTCTACAGCTGCAGGCAGTGCGGTGACAAACATACTTGGCCAGATTCTGGGTAGCTCGTTGACCCTCTCTTACGAGGCATTGGAGGGTACATGGGACTATGAGGGCGTGGCTTGTGTGCTTGAGAGTGAGGATGCGCTTTCAAACATCGGTGGTTCGGTGGTTACCGGTACTCTGGAGTCGAAACTCGACGAGAAGCTTGCTCTTTTGGGCGTGACAAAGGGTAACTGCTCCTTTACTTTTGCAAAGGACCAGACCTGTGTCATCAATGTGGGCAATTATGCCATCAATGGCAAGTATGAGCTGGATGTCCAGGAGAAGGTGATTGTCTTTACATTTATGTATGACAAGTTGCCTATCAAGACATATGTATCGTATGAGATACAGACATTGAATGTTGTGTTCAAGGCCGACAGATTGTTGTCGTTCATCAAGAATGTGGCTTCTTATTTCTCTAATAATGGTGCTACCGGTGCACAGCAGGGTCAGTTGCAGGCTGCTTTGCAGGCGGTTGGTGCTATGGGTACTCTGTTGGAGAACTATGACGGCATGATGCTGGGCGCGAAGTTGTCAAAGGCAGCTTCTGCAGCCTCTACAACAACCGCTGCTTCAACATCGGCGGCTGCTTCAACTGCTGCGGACAGCAACGCCGGAAGTGCAGCCAGCACTACTGCAACAGACGATGCAGGCGAGAGCAGCGGCAGTAAGTTGCTCAAGGGCTTGGGTGGCTTGCTCAAGAAGTAATCAGGGCACAGTTTGCTTACAACAGAAAGGGACATGCGCAGCATGTCCCTTTCTGTTGTAATTGTATCTGTCAGTTGCTGAAGACGAGCATATCTTCCGTGGCATCCACCTTAATTGGTCTGCTCTTGTCTACTGTGCCGGCAAGTAACTGTTTCGACAGGTCGTTGAGCAGGTGGCGTTGTATGGCGCGCTTGATGGGACGTGCACCAAACTCGGGGTCGAAACCGGCCTGTGCAATGAACTTCACGGCAACATCGGTGACTTGGAGCGTGATGTCGCTCTCGCGCAGCAATGAGGCTACGGCGGTGGTCTGCAGTCTCACAATCTGTTCAATCTCCTCCTTGTTGAGGGGGGTGAACATTATTGTCTCGTCTATGCGGTTGAGGAATTCGGGACGTATCGTCTTTTTCAGCATTGCCATGATGTTCTCCTTTGTCTCCTCGATGACTTGCTCGCGATTGCTGTCGTTGATCTTCTCGAACTGCTCCTGTATGTAACTGCTGCCCAGGTTACTGGTCATTATTATGATGGTGTTCTTGAAGTTGACGGTGCGTCCCTTGTTGTCGGTGAGGCGGCCGTCATCGAGCACCTGCAGCAGTATGTTGAAGACGTCGGGGTGTGCTTTCTCTATCTCGTCGAATAGAACCACGGAGTAGGGCTTGCGGCGCACGGCCTCGGTGAGCTGGCCACCCTCGTCATATCCCACATATCCCGGAGGGGCGCCAATGAGGCGCGATACGGAGAACTTCTCCTGGTATTCGCTCATGTCTATGCGGGTCATCAGTGCCTCGTCATTGAAGAGGTATGTTGCCAGTGCCTTTGCCAGTTCGGTCTTTCCAACACCTGTTGTGCCCAGGAAGATGAACGAGCCTATGGGGCGCTTGGGATCCTGCAGGCCGGCACGGCCGCGTCGTACGGCATCGCTCACAGCCTGTATGGCCTCGTCCTGGCCAATGACGCTCTTGTGCAGCTCCTCCTCAAGGTTCAGCAGCTTCTGGCGCTCGCTCTCAAGCATCTTGCTCACCGGTATTCCTGTCCAGCGCGATACCACGTCGGCAATATCCTCGGCGGTGACTTCTTCCTTTATCATTGCGTTGCTGCCTTGTGCGTTGCGCAGCGCAGTCTGTGTGGCGGCAATCTCCTCCTCTAGCTTCGTTATCCTGCCATAGCGTATCTCGGCTACACGGCCGTAGTCGCCCTCGCGCTCGGCACGCTCGGCTTCGAATTTAAGCTCTTCAATCTCATGTTTGGCGCCCTGTATCCTGTCGGCAAGCTCCTTCTCCTGTTGCCATTTCGCCCGTTTTGTCTTTTCTTGCTCCTTAAGGAGTGAAATCTCCTTGCCCAGTTGTGCAAGCTTGGCTTCGTCCTTCTCGCGTTTTATGGCTTCGCGCTCAATCTCAAGTTGTTTGATGTGGCGCTCAATTTCATCGAGCTCTTCGGGCAGGGAGTTGCGTTCCATGCGCAGTTTTGATGCTGCCTCGTCAATGAGGTCAATGGCCTTGTCGGGTAGGAAGCGTTCGGTTATGTAGCGGTCGCTGAGTGTGACGGCGGCTATTATGGCATCATCCTGTATGCGTACCTTGTGGTGGTTTTCATAGCGTTCCTTGAGGCCGCGGAGGATTGATATGCTGCTCATCTTGTCGGGCTCGCTTACCAGTACTGTCTGGAAACGGCGCTCAAGCGCCTTGTCCTTCTCAAAGTATTTCTGGTACTCGTCGAGTGTGGTTGCTCCAATGGAACGCAGTTCGCCGCGGGCAAGTGCCGGTTTAAGGATGTTGGCGGCGTCCATTGCGCCGTCGCTCTTGCCTGCACCCACAAGCGTGTGTATCTCGTCGATGAACAGTATTATCTGTCCGTCCGATTTTGTCACCTCGCCAATGACGGCCTTTAGACGCTCCTCGAACTCGCCCTTGTATTTGGCGCCGGCAATGAGTGCGCCCATGTCGAGTGAGTAGACCTGCTTGTCGCGTAGGTTGTCGGGCACGTCGCCGCGCACAATACGGTGGGCGAGCCCCTCCACAATGGCGGTCTTTCCTGTACCGGGTTCTCCAATGAGTATGGGGTTGTTCTTTGTGCGGCGGCTCAGGATTTGCAGTATGCGGCGTATCTCCTCGTCGCGTCCTATTACGGGATCCAATTTTCCTTCTCTTGCGGCTTCATTGAGGTTGACGGCGTATTTGCTGAGTGCCTGGTAGCTCTCCTCGGCCGACTGTGAGTTGGCCTTTGAGCCTTGGCGGAGTTCGGCTATAGCCTTTTCAAGTTCGTTCTTCGTTACCCCGTTGCCTTTGAGTATTGTTGCTGCCTGGCTGCTCACCTCGAGCAGTGCAAGCAAGAGTGGTTCTACCGAGACGAACTCATCGCCCATGCGCTTGGCTGTCTCCTGTGCCTTGGTGATGACCTGGTTGCTTTCGCGGCTGAGGTAGGGGCTACCTCCGCTCACTTTGGGCAGTGTGCGCAACGTGTCGTTGAGCTGTCGTTTGGTGTTTTCTATGTTGGCGCCGGCCTTCTGTAGCAGGAACGATGCAATCTGTTCGCTGCTCTTGAGTATGCCACACAGTATGTGCAGTGGTTCAATGACTTGCTGTCCTTGTTGCTCTGCAGTGTTCAGAGCCTCTTGAATTGCCTCTTGGGCTTTGATTGTAAATTTGTTGAAATCCATATTTGTAATCTCCTTTCATCAGGCATAGAACAAATATCGGACCAATGAAGTTTGCGCTGACATTTTGGCTTGTTGTAAGTCAAAATGCCAGCGCAAACGGTTCTGTTGTGTGTCGGGCAATGCTTATGTTCCCGAGGATGCTTTCTCGTCTGTTCCAAATATGCAACTCGTTATGGTGTGGTTTTGCAAGCGGTTCTGCATCTTGGGTATAAGGTGGCCGGGCAGAGCAAAGCAATGCCTTTAGCTTTTATTATTGTATCTTTTCGCAGTCGGTAACCCACACATTGCTGCATGTGTCGGCTGTCATCACCCAACCGCCCTGTGGGCTAAGGCTGCAACTTGTGACCTGTGGGCCATCGGGCATTGCCGAGCGTTTGAACTGTTGTGCAAAGAAACGGCGCATGAAGGTGGTGAGCCACTTCTTGATAGTGTCGCTGTCATATGCGCCCTCAAAGGTGGCTTTTGCCATCATGTGGATTTTCTCGGGTGCGAAGCCGTAGTGTACAAAGTGGTAGATGAAGAAGTCGTGCAGCTCATATGGACCTACAAGGTCTTCGGTCTTCTGTTTTATGTTTCCCTTCTCGTCGGCGGGGGTGAGCTCGGGTGAGATTGGCGTGTCTACGATGTCCAGGAGTGTGCTCTTGACCTTGTCGTCGCTTGTGCTGTTTGCTATGTAGCGTACCATGTGCTGCATCATGGTTTTTGGTACCGATGCATTCACGCCATACATACTCATCTGGTCACCGTTGTATGTCGCCCAACCCAGTGCCAGCTCCGAGAGGTCGCCGGTGCCTATTACAATGCCGTTCTCCTGGTTGGCAATGTCCATCAGTATCTGGGTGCGCTCTCTTGCCTGTGAGTTCTCGTATGTGACATCGTGGTTGTCAATGTCGTGCCCAATGTCCTTGAAGTGCTGTATGCAGGCTTCCTTGATTGAAATATCCCTTATTTTTGTTCCAAGTGCCTTCATCAGCGCCATGGCATTGTTGTATGTGCGGCCGCTGGTGCCGAATCCGGGCATTGTCACTGTTGTTATGTGGCTGTGCGGCAAATCAAGCAGGTCGCACGCCTTGGCTATCACAAGCAGGGCAAGGGTAGAGTCCAGGCCGCCCGAGATACCTATCACGCAGCTTTTTGCACCGGTGTGTGCAATTCGTTTTGCAACCGCGATGGATTGTATATCGAATGCCTCCTCGCAGTACTCCTCTATGGTGTAGTTCTGTGGAATGAATGGCAGTGCGCGGAATTTACGTGTCAAGTCGCAGCTGTTGTTCTCGCTTTGTGGTATGTTGATTTCTGCAGGGGCAAAGCGGCATGTGAAGCCGCAGATTTCCTTGCGCGTCTTTACGACTTTTTCCACGTCAATCTCTGTTACTGCGCAATGTGTGGCAGGGGTGAGTCCTTTGCTCTCGGCAATAATTTCACCGCACTCGGCAATTGCACAGTAGCCGGTGTGTACTGCAGTGCTGGTTGATTCTCCCCAACCGTTTGTGCAGTACAGATATCCGCTCCTGTATCTTGCGCTCTGCTCGGCAATGCGGCGCTGTGTCTGTTTCTGTGCGCCGGCGAACGTGTGCTCTGCTGCCGGGTTCAGTATTATCTGCGCGCCTGCTGCAACTATACCTGCGCCTGGTGCTGCCGGTGTGTTGGCTTCACTACCAATCTCAATGCCAAAACTGTATGTCGTGGTACTGAAAATACCGCTTTTAACAAAAGGTACCTTTTTGCCACCAATGGTGGTGTGGCTCTCTAAAGGCAGTTCGCCGCCGCTTGTGAACCACCTGCCCTCTCCCTTGTGGTTGTCGAGGTGGTGTTTGGGCACAATGCCTTTTACATCGCCTTTGTGTATCACCACCGCGCAGTTGTAGAGTGAATTGCGGTGTTCAACAGGTGCGCCAACAACTATTATGGCATCACTCTTTGAGGTCTCTTCTGCTATCTGTTCTATGGCTTCCCTACATGTCTGTATGAGGTGTGGCTGTGTGTAGAGGTCGCCGCAACTGCTCGAGGTGAGGCTCAGCTCGGGAAACAATATCAGCTCTATGTTGTCTTCTTTCAGTTTGTTTGCCGTCTCAATAATGCCTTTTGCATTCTTGTGGCAGTCGGCGACGGTAATAGGTGCTGTTACTGCTGCTACTTTTACAAATCCGTGTTTCATAATTTGATTTATATGTGGTTTCTTACCCTTATTATTATATATAAGGTGGCATCATTACAAAAAAGAATAATATAGATGTTGACTCAAACTCTAAATTTCAGCGTTTTTGTCATATCTACCGTGTGGGAGATATCTCATTATTATCCTTAAGAGATTTTTTCGGGCAAGCCCTCAACAACACGTCTCGTCGCTCCGCTCTGTCGGGATGACATTAACATGGGCTTTCTGGGTCTACTGTCATATTGTTGCTTTACAAAAATATGCATTTATTCCAACAGTTGCAATCCTGCTGCGTTAAATTTAGTGACATTTTGCTTGGCTCATATACATAAAAACAGGGATTGCCCGGCGGGCAATCACTGTTTTTATAATAAGAGTATTCATTAATAGATATCCTCTGGTTTTGCAGGGTTGTTCACAATGCTTGTTGGAACAATTTCCAGGTAGTCCTGGTTGAACTCGTTCTGTCCCGTAGAGTTTTCACCCTCGGTTACGTCCTTGCATCGCAGCCAGTAGTTCTTGCCTTTTTCAAGGGTGTATGTTCCAAGGATTCGGCGGAAAGCTACTGTTGAGTGGCGGAAGTTCTTTACAGAACCGTCATTTCCTTGTATGCTTGCCGGAGCCTTCATGAATCCACGGTTACGCATCGCCTTGTCGTTCTTGCGGTTTTCGTCCTCGTCTTCGCTCTCCTCAACCCATCCCATGAACGCACTGTTGCTGGTGTTCATATCCAATGGGATACCGCAAATCTTTAGGTTGCCTTCTTCACCGAAGTAGAACTGTGTTACACCGCGCAACTGACTCATTGAGAATCCGAAACGAATTTCGTATGATCCCTCGGGTACGTAAGGGATGCGGTATTCAAAGTCCGATTTACCAGATATGAGCAACTCGTCGCCCTGGTAGCTGGCATATCCACCCAAACCGGTGTCGTATGGCTTGAGGTAGTATACGTTTGTTGTGGTGTTGTTGAGCTTGAGTCGTTTACAGTAGTTCTCGGGGATATATGTTACCGGGAATTCTTCGTGTCCTTGTGCTCTTGGGAACCAGCGTACCTCGTTGCTTGTGAGCTCGGGGAACAATGAAATGATATCCCAACGCATGCGCTCGTTCAATATGTTGCCGGCCATCTCTGCCTCGTTGTATATGAGGATTTTATTGATGGTGTAT
This sequence comes from Bacteroidaceae bacterium, assembly GCA_045644005.1. Lineage (GTDB taxonomy): Bacteria > Bacteroidota > Bacteroidia > Bacteroidales > Bacteroidaceae > HGM04593. The sequence goes on from JAZRGF010000344.1 coordinate 15,999, forward strand.
ATCATACCGTTAGCGGCCTGCTGCTCGAAATTCTCAAGGTTGGGGCGGCTTTTGCTTGTTGTAGCATCCTCAACAACAACGTTTATGTGATATTGCATGCTATCGTTTTTGATGTATGTACCTTTTTCCTGTGCATAGTTCAGTACAATCTCATCCTTTAGCTCTCCGTTGTTGGTAAAAGGTCTTGTTACCTTGATGGATGTGAATGGGAGTGCGGTCTCAAAGTAGTCATAACGGTCGAATGTTTTTGGCATGTTCTCCTCGGAGTCGAACATACCTGGGTCTACGCCGTCTGTGCCGGGATACGAGAATTCTTCCATAATGAATCCGCCTGAACCTCTACCTGATTTGTGCTTCAATGCACGGTCAATGATGTGGTATGCCACGAACTTGTATAACGGGTTCTCGGGGTTATCGCGTTCGCCCTTGTACTTGAATTCTCTGTTTTCTTCATCGGTAATTTCGCCATACCAATGGGCTGCAAACCATTCAAGGTCATCAACCGATTGGATAGAGAGACCTAGTGAGTTGTTGTTGGGATCGGCAAGCAGGTCGTTTGTCTCAACAAGCAGCGTGAAGCCCTGTACGTGCCTCTCGGGGCGTTTGCCGTCTACCCATCTTTGCTCTGTCCAGAACGATGGGCCGAGCAATGTAGGGTCATAGTCGGGGTCTATCTCATGTGTTGACAAGTAGCTGTCAAATCCGGTTTCAATCAACGCTCTACTGAATATTGAGAATTCGCTCTGCGATGCCAAAAGAGCCGATGTTGACAAGTCTGATGGTGAGAGTGCATAATCCAGACAATTGATGTAGCCGTTCTCGGTTTTTATATCAAGCTCCAGAATTCTTGAGTTGTCAACTACTGAATAGCTGTCAATGGTATCTCCATTCTCGTTTCGAATAGGAATGATGTCAAACGTTACATTGCGGAAATTCAATGTCTTTTGTGAGAACACGGCGCCCTTACCAACCTCGCCGGTTGTAATTGCTTTTTCAATGATGTGGTTCTTGGCAATGACTGCGGCCATACTGTCGCTCAAATCCTCCAAGTATGGTGATGTGATACCGGTATTCTTAATCAGGTAGTTGGGGTCTACCTTGTTGGAGTCTACACTGGCTTTGTATTCGTTGTATTTATCCTCAAGGTATTTCTCTATACCCTCGTTGGTTGGTGCGAAGCAAGTGTACGAACCGTATGTCGAGAGTGTTGTGTGCATGCTGCCGGCTTTTTTGCCAACCTTTGCCTGTTCAAGGATTTTGCAGAAATTGCTGTACTTGTCGTTGTTCTTCAAGTGGTCGGCAATGAGCTCGCCTTTGAAGGTGAAGCGGTTCTCTACATCCGGTTCGTCGGTACAACTGGTGAAAGTACTGCCTGCGACAAGCGCTAAAGCGCTGAAAGCCAATACTTTCATTTTGATTCCAAATGACTTTTTCATACTGGTTATGTTTATTAAATTTTATTTCTTATCACTAAATTACATTAATTCCCCAAATTTATATCATTATTTTATAATCGCAAAATAAAATATCTCATTTTTTTACCCCTCTTCCCATTTTTAACTAATGTCTACAGCTTCGGCGCTTTGTGTTGTGCCGGTAAAGTGGTGACGGTTTTTGCTTTTGCATTTTTTAACACTAAATTGTGAAAAAAAGAGCTAAATGATTTGGAGGGTATATGAAATGTTTATACTTTTGCAATGATTTCAGAAATGAAATACAGACAGTGGATTGGAAACAAAAAAGATAATAATAACAGCTTAAAATTTTACGACTATGAAAAAGTACATTTGTTCAGTGTGTGGTTATATACATGAAGGTGAATCGGCTCCCGAGCGTTGCCCAATGTGCAAGGTTCCTTCAAACAAGTTCAATGAGTTGCAGGAGGGTCCCATCCAGTTTGTACAGGAGCATGTGATTGGTGTTGCAAAGGGTTGCGATGATGAGATGATAAAGGATTTGAACAACCACTTCATCGGCGAGTGCACCGAGGTTGGCATGTACCTTGCGATGAGCCGCCAGGCCGACCGCGAGGGTTACCCTGAGATTGCCGAGGCCTTCAAGCGCTATGCATGGGAGGAGGCAGAGCACGCTGCAAAGTTCGCCGAGCTTTTGGGTGACTGCGTTTGGGATACAAAGACAAACCTGGAGAAGCGCATGAATGCCGAGGCCGAGGCCAACAGCGACAAGTATCGCATTGCAAAGCGTGCCAAGGAGTTGGATTTGGATGCAATCCACGACACAGTGCATGAGATGGCAAAGGACGAGGCACGTCACGGCAAAGGCTTCGAGGGCTTGTTCAACCGCTACTTCAAGTAATTCTTACGACTTCCGATATTTACTTTGACAACTAAGAAAGAAACTGAAAGAATCTATTTTTT
>JAZRGF010000345.1:0-1057 GCA_045644005.1 Bacteroidaceae bacterium
TGAGGACGTGATACTGCTTGCCGAGTATTTCCTTGAGAAATTCGCCGGCAAGTACAACAAGAAGATAAAGGGATTCAGCAGGGACTCGAGGATTATGCTTGAGAAATACCACTGGCCAGGCAACGTCAGGGAACTGCAGCACGCCATTGAGAGAGCCGTGATAATGGAGGACACGTCATTGATAAGGCCGTACAGCCTGATGATTCCGCAGAAGGAGCAGCAACAGAAGGCGTCCGTGCACACTGGCGAGCTGACAATGAACCTTGAGGAGCTTGAGCGTGATGCCATAGAAAGGGCCATGAAACGCGCCAACGGCAACATAAGCCGTGCGGCTGAGCTATTGGGAATAACAAGATACGCGCTGTACCGCAAATTGGGCAAACAATAAAAGCAGACGGATTCATGAAAAAGGAGTTCATCATAAACATAATACTCATAGCCACAAGCATTGCTGTCGCCGCCATTGCCTACATGCATTCTTTGTGGATGTGCGGTACGGGAGCTTCTATTGCCTGTGTGGCTATTGTATGCAAGCAGATAATGCTGTACACAAGGTTCGAGAAGATGCTTGAGAGCGAGAGAAAGCGCCAGAGGCAGTTACAGAAGAAATTGACGGGAAGCGAGATGGAGCTGCACTTCTACAAGCAATTGATTGACAAGGTAGATGCCGCTGTCATTATAGCCACGGACAACGGCCTTGCAGAGTGGCGAAACCGCGCTTCAGACAAACTCATAGGCAACGGGGAGTCGATGCCCAAGGAGATTACCGACGCCGTAAGGGAGAACAGATACGAACTTACGATAGACGACACGGAGTACACCCTGAGCAGCACGCGCATAACAAGCGGAGGCTCGTACCGCAATATTGTAGTGCTGAAGGACATACACAATTCCATAGAAAAGAGCAAGGTCGAGTCCTGGCACAAGTTGGTGAGAGTACTTACCCACGAAATCATGAACTCAATGACACCTATTATCTCGCTGTCGGCTACCCTGTGCGACAACATAAGGAACAGCACCGTGCTTGACGGGAACGAAGAACTGGAGAGCGTACGCC
>JAZRGF010000346.1:0-1220 GCA_045644005.1 Bacteroidaceae bacterium
TGTACTTTTGCATCAGTGATTTAATAGCTCTTTGAGCAAACGTCTAACTATAATATTATAAGGTATGAAATTAGATTCTATCAATGGCAAGGGCACAGGCAAGTCGGGTGCTAAAGTGTACTACGTCAACCATGGTCAACAGATTGAACGCGAGTACACATCACACGTTGCCAACCCAGGCACAGCTCAGCAGACTGCTCAGCGCAGCCGCTTCAAGCTGGCCTCTCAGGTTTCTGCTGTCCTCGAGCCTGCCATCGCAATCCCCCGTGAAGGAATGATGAGCCCTCGTAATCTGTTTGTGAAACGGAACATGAATTTCTTTTATGGCTCTCCTGAGGGTGCCCAGGTAACCTATGAGAACTTGCAAATTTCCACAGGTGCTGTTGGTCTGCCACCAATCCTTGCTACCCGCTACAACAATAGCGAACTTACTCTAGGTTTTACGGAACCTGTTAACAAGACCGTGACCCATGTTGTGTGGAACGTTTTCAAGAAAACAGATGATGGTTTGCTTCGTCTTATTGCTTCTGGTATTGCAGACCTTTCAAAAACTCCTGCTGACGGAGAAATGACCTTTGAGGATTGCTATGGCTCTATTGTTATATATGGCTATGGCATCAAAGCTAAGAATGCCAAAGCTGTTGCAAAGTTCGGCTCATATCAGGTTCAGAATGGTCTCGACATCGCACGGCTTGTGGCTTCTCGTACTATCCGAGTAGAGGACTATATGTTCACAGCAACGAGAGGAACGAGTCTGCAGACTGATGCTGACAGTAATGGTGAGCCAGGTGAGGGTAAAGATTGGTTGTATATTTCTGCTTTCAATGGTGGACAAGTACGATTGACACTGCCTAACTTGGAGCCTGCTGTCACAACAAATGCTCAGGCAGCAGTAACTATTAATTCACAAGTGACAATCGAAGCCGTTCCAAATAATAACTTCCGCTTCGTCGGTTGGTACTACAACGGGCAACAGCAACCGTTCTCCACAACTTCACCGCTTACGTTCACTTTTGAACGTATGACGGATATTGTGGCTGTATTCAGTTACGACGATGGTGGTGGCTTAGAGTAATGTCATGGAGACAAAAAGTAAGATACAATATGCTTGTGCAGTCCTGCTGATAACCAGCAGTATTGTCCTTGCTTTTATCTCCGACTATGTACACGGAGATGTCCCAGCGGGGACTCTCCTGTACATTGCTCAAGCATTCCTCTTG
>JAZRGF010000347.1:0-24836 GCA_045644005.1 Bacteroidaceae bacterium
GTACAACATTTATTTGAAATAACAAATTTTCAAAACAAAAAATTTCAAATTATAGTAAAAAAAATAAAAGTGAAGAAAATATTCAATTCTCTTCACTTTCGTACGCCGTCAGGGACTCGAACCCTGGACCCATTGATTAAGAGTCAATTGCTCTACCAACTGAGCTAACAGCGCATCGCCTTAATGCGTTGCAAAAGTACAACATTTATTTGAAATAGAGAACTTTCCAAACCACTTTTTTACAACTTTTTTCTCCAGCAATACAAATCACTGATAACCAACCTCATTGCAGCAAACCACATTTTCACCAAAACCAACCTTTTTTCTTCTTCTCGGGTTTATCGGCAACAACACCCTCTTTATAAATGTCGCTCCACTGTTTATTTTCACTTATCATGCGATAAATAACACCCCAATCAGGTATTCCGCCAAGGTTGCAATCATCAATAAAAATATCGGCATTGATTTTTCCATAACAATTTTCACCGTCCAGCATCTCCTCGGGGAAGTTCTTGTTCACAGCATAGAACTCAACGCCATGCTTGCGACACCACTCTACCGCCTCTTCCAAAAGCTTGCCACGGCGCACAGTCCACAATATAAGGCGATGACGCTCACTTGCAAGCATGCGCAGCGTCGATGTCGCAAACGGCAACTCATTACCGATGGCAGGATATTTATGTTCAACTATAGTTCCGTCAAAATCTACTGCAATAATCATAATTGTCGCGCTTTTGGTTTAACGATTGCTAATATAGCGATTTTTACAAACAATTGCCGTTTTTTGAACAATAAATTGGTAGTTTTTATTAAAAATGCAAAACAAGAGTCAATGCACCGTGTAAAAGCCGGCCGGCAAAGAAAACACAAATCAACAATGAAGAAGGCATTTTCTTGCCGAACCGGCAAGAAGCAACGCACTGTTTTTTTATTTTTAGACAGAAGTACATAAGCACAAAAAAAGATAAGGCTTTCGATATGAGATAAAATGCCACACTCCTTTATAAAACCAAAGGGTCAGTCATCGCAAGCAACGCAACACTTTAAAACTGCTCTCCTGCCCGAGGGGGAGCTGTCACGCAGTGACCGAGGAGAGGGAGTGTCGCCTCATCAATATTCAATCCTGAAATAGTCAAGCAAAGCCTTATAGTTATCCTGTGCGGTGAGGCAAGTATCGAGCAGATAACCGCGAACACTATTCCACTGCTGCAAACCACGATAATAGAAGTATTTCAGTTCATCGGTAATTATGAACGGCACAAAGCCACATGCAAGGCACTCCTTGAACATAACCAAACGCCCCACACGGCCATTACCATCCTGGAACGGGTGTATAGTCTCAAAGCGCTGATGAAAATCAACAATATCCTCAAACGACTTGTTCTTTATGGCATTGTACTCTTTCAACAATGCCTGCATCGCATGCGGAACATCCTCGGGCGATACGGTATCATTGCCACCCACCTCATTCGGCAAACGCTTGTACTCTCCCACCGCAAACCAATCCTTGTTGCTGTCAGTAGTACCCGACTTCAACATAGCATGAAGCCTCTTTATGAAACCCTCATTCAAACGCACCTCGGCATTGTCAATGATAAAATCAATACAACGGAAATGGTTTGTAGTCTCAATGATGTCATCAACTCGCACAGCACCATCCTCCACTCCAATGGTGTTTGTCTCAAAGATAAAGCGTGTCTGTTCGTGCGTCAAGCGGCTACCCTCAATGTGGTTCGAATTATATGTAAGGTCAACCTGAGTGCGGTGATATATTCCACCCTTCAGCCTCGCTTCCCTCTGCTCTTTCAGCACCGCAAGCAAAGGCATCAGTTTGCGCTTCGCCGTTCCACGCTGTGGCAGCACAGCATCACAAGGCACACTCCATGTCTTGCCTACAAGCACCGCCCCCGGTATTTTACCGTTGGAACAATAATTGCGCACAGTGCGCTCCGCAACACCATGCATTTTAGCAAACTCAGCAACCGAAATATAATCCATACACCCTCCTCCTATCGGCAAGTTCATTCATTAAAACAATGCAAATATAACATTTTCTTGCCGATACCGGCAAATTCCAACTGAAAAAGCAAATATTTTATAGAATTCCTTGCCGATACCGGCAAATTATATTCCTCCCCAGCCTTAGGGGAGGTGCCGCAGGCGGAGGGGTATATCTTTCAACATTTATTCAACCCGCGACCCTTGGCTTCCCAAGCCGAGGGACGCAGGTTATCACCATCAATTGAACGGTATCATTGATTATTCACCACCAACCCACTATCATGTTTATAACCATCCTCATAATCACTAATCGCCTTTTTGACATCACCAATCAAATCCAGCACCTCTTTTGCTATACTCAAGCCTGTCTTTAGCGCAGCTTCGTAACAATATGCTAACTCCGCCTTATATTTCGTCATCAAAAAAGTCTCTACAGGACTCATTTCACGGCCCAATTCGCGTACTTCACTTTGCAATTGCCTGAGTTCTGTTTTATAAAAACCCTCTACATCCGAGATTTCAACACAATCACAACCATCTTTCACCAACAGTCCAATAGTAATAGCTTTCTTTAAAATATTGCTTTTAACTAAATCCTTTGATGCTGAGATTGCATCCGAAACTGTCAGCTCTGTCAGTTGTTTACAAGAAGGAAGATCTTTTATTGGGATAGAAGTTTCAATAATAGAACGCAGTTCTGTAACAATTTTACAAACGTCAAACATAATCACTTGCACCTTACAAATATCATCATTTCCTTGATATTCTTTCAAGCGTTTGATACACCTTTGAGGCCCCCACATTTCGGCAGCAAAGCATTCATTTATCAAAGATATGGCATCGTGACAATATTCCTTGCATATACATACACCCTGGCGATCATTAATCGGGCACTTATTGCGATACTTGCATATAAGACTATCAAAAGATGCTAATGCCGCATCTTTACCATTGACAGTAATAAAAAGTCCTAAAAGTTTCATCGTTCGTTTTTCTTATTTGTCAAACACTTCTTTACACCTCTCTTATCGCTTCAATCAACTTGTAGACAGTTGTAGATGGATTATTAGGAGAATTCAGTTTCTTTGCGCGCCGTATTGCGTTTTCTTCCCCTGCTGCAAATATATTGATATCAACGATACCTAGTTTGCCTTTTGAGTATTGAGTGGAGATTTTCTTGTATTTCTTCACACAATCATTCTGGTTCTGCTCAGCTGACACGTCAACACAATGCAACAAAAACCAAAGTTCAACACAGGGATTGGAAACAAGAAGTGTTGCACCGGGTATACACTTCAACTGCTCAAGCACACCGGCTACATCAAGGTCATACATCAAAAATGTCTGATCCCAATCAGTCAGTTCATAACACTTTTTACAATTTTCAATATACCTGCACGATATGTTTGAATCACTTTTCTTCGGGATTATCTGAATGGGTACACGATATTTCGAACGCAGATGCATAACATAAGCAACCTCAGTTTCTCCTTCACAAAATACAAAGAAATTAGGTTTCATCCTCTTTTCCTTTGAAGTTCTGACTCGTCTTGCCATAACAATCAATTCTTTAAGTTTACAAAAGACTCGTCAACATAAGGAATTGCATCAAAACGGCCCTGCAAATAAGCCTTTTCAATATCCATGCCATCCCTAAAATCCTTATAGTCAAATAGAGAGTATAGATCAGTCGAGCCATCCTCACGCTTGTTTGTGAAGTAAACCTGGTCTTTCCTTATCTTGTTGCCATCAAGCAAATATGTATTGTGTGTAGTATATATCAACTGCGCACATTCGCTATTATTAAACAGAGCAATAATAAACTCAACAAGTTTTGTATGCAAACTCGCCTCAATCTCATCAACAAGCAATACCTTATTATTTCTCACAATATCAAGAATTGTAAGCATCATATAGAAAAGCCTTCTTGTACCATCCGACTCCTCCGTATTAAAATCAAAAGGAACATTTGGGTTACTCCTGTGATATGTTGTAATTGACAGCTGGTTTTTCTGTATATCATCTACAGACAATATACTGTGGTTATTTTGAGGGTCTAGCACCGCTGTTGTAAACGGTCTCAATTCCTGTCTGCTGCTTATATTCACAATGTCACTATCGGCAATACGCAACACATTCAACAGTTGTTCCTTGTTATCATCAAGTCGCTTTTCAAGAGCATCCGGATTATAGTTATAGAAATCCAAAATAAAATTCTCATGGAAGTAACGGAAAACCTTCTGAGCAATCTCCCTGCCCATCTGACTAGCACGGGAAATGAACAAAGTTTTCCTTGAAGTATTTGCCACTACATCCATTGGACGACGAATCGCAGGACGGAATTCATAAACATCTTTCCTGTTGCCACCCTTGCTTTCATCACGTACAAATACCATTGAACGACGACCATTGGGAGAATGATAAAGTTCCTCCTTCACAATCTCCCTATTCGTAAGTTCAAACGAATACTCATACTCCACACTATCAATAACAAAGCGAATAAAAAAACGACTTGTCTTATCGGTACCACCAAACTTAAAAGGCGTAAATGGAAACACTGTATTCTCGTTGTGGTTATGGGAATTGAATATCATGCTCACACAAGCACGTATTGCCTTTTTAATACTACTTTTGCCCGAAGCATTCGCACCATAAATCGCAACAGTCTTTAGCAGCCTTACACCATCACACTCAAATGTATTTCCCATCAACTCCTTTGCCTTCTTTGTTTGAATGTTGGCAGCCTGCATATCCAACACCACCTCATCCATTATGGAAAAAAAGTTACTTAAACGAATTTCTAAAACCATTTTAACTCCTATATTTACAATTTCTTTACAAATATAACAACTAAAACAATATAAAAGCAACTTTTAATGCACTTTTCTTGTGCTAAAAGATGTTATTTTTAGCATTATAGCAACACTTTCAGCGAATAGAGCGAATAATCACCGAAAAGAACAGCACAAACTTCATCTACAATTCACAAGCACAGCCCTCAAATCAAAGAAATCAATCTTTGGATAATTCGTTCTCCTATCCATATTCGTTGAAAGAGGTATGGACTTACGTATATATTTATTTACATCAGAAATACTTCTAACATAATAACCATCTACACCCAAATATTGACCAGGACTGCAAAACATATACCCTCTAATGTCAAAACACAATAACTTCTCCAATGCCTTGACATCATCCAAGCACACACAGTCAATGCAACGCCTTAAAATTTCCAGTACCTTATATTTGTCATTTACATGCCCCGATATTTCAAGGAAATAATCAATATTCTTCAGCAATTCCGTATCAGTTTCAAAAGAATAGTCTCTCATATTTTTTCGCTTTCTTATTTATGCAAAGATAGCATTCACTGTACATTTTGTTAATAAAAACACAAGAAAAACATCAACAAAGGAATTCTTTTATTTCTGCATTTTCGTTCATAATTAACGAATGTTATTCTAAGCCAAAATAACGTTCACAACCATCTTCTACTCTAAAATCAAAGCTGTTTGGGCAAGGACGCTTTGTTGAATATGAAAAATCTTCAAACTTCCATTTTTTAATTGGAGATAATGAGCAAACCAGTTCTTTAAATTTCATATATCTTTTTGATGTCGTAAAGCAATGTTTGTCTTGGTTACAGAACGGAACCATAAAGGTATATACCTCATGACAAGCAGAGAGAACCGCTATACAATACGGCACATCATCGTTACTATCCATACGTACGTAAACTTTCATATAAGGAGCTTGATATATCCCAGACATACTTATTGCAATCTTTGGTAATTTACAATATCTTGTAGGAGAATTTATCCAGTTTATAGTTTCCTGAAAATATGGAAGATACTTACTATCAATGAGGCTTATTACATATTTGCACAAACATTTATACACATCTTGAGGAACATATTTTATAGAGCTCGCATCAAAATGCCTTACCCCATCAATTACAACTCCATGATATTCAAAATTCAAAGAAAACAAATTCTCATCAGACGGTTTGCGATGCTCCATAACAAAATTTTTTCCACGAGTTTTTCTATATCCTTTCTTGCCTTTAATATTTAAAATTGATAATGCAGGAGATATCATCCTTGAGAATTCAGGTTCAATAGTCCTACCAAATTTTGAATTACAAGAATTGCATTCTTCAAGACAAATAAGAGTTTTGTTACCAAGAAATTCACTTATAGCATGAGATTTGCTACCACTAAACGAAACCTCTGGTATTCTCTTGCCACAAAAGCGACAAACCCGTTTTTCCTTATCCCTTTCTCCAATATACACTTTCTCTCCTTTTCCATAAAACTCAAAAGTACGATACTGCGTAAACAGCTCATATATTTGAGATAGCTGTGATGTGTACGCCTTGAAATTATTTAATTTATAAACTTCGCGTTTCAACGCAGACAAGAAATACTCCTCATCAAAATAACCATGCAAAACTATAAACTTACTATTAAATGGAATTTCATTTAGTTGGGATTTAATATTATTTAGACGGCGACCATCAAAAGTGATTTCAATCATCTTTTTTAAACGCGCCTTATACTCTTTATCTGCAACTTGTATTCTATTTATTAAACAATCCACATCACAGGCAAAAACGCCCGCCAATATTTTATATTCCTCAAAGTAATACAAATCTATATATATAACCTTATCTAGTTGCGATACTACAGTAAGTGCCATAATGAAAATTTATTCAGTGAAAGTCAAGAAGTTAAGTTATTACAAATATACTACCACAACATAGCGATATCAATAGAAAACACCGAAAAGATATCAACATTACATATATACAAAAAGTCACGGTAATCTTACCGACTTACCGTGACACACCATAAATAAGAAATTACTTTTTCTTCTTTTCAGCTTGCGACAATGCACTTCCTGCAACACTCTTTGAAGCATTGCTATACCTGCCACTTCTAAGTATCTCAGATGCCTTTGAAGCAACTTTTGATGAAGTAACCTTCTTTGCCATATTTACCTCCTTTCTGTTTTTATAACAACATTTTTCAAGTTGTCGTTCTACAATTAATACCTCTTTCAACCACAACGTTCACACATTCGCCGCAGGAGGGCAGCTTTGTGTCAGCAATACAAAGTAAAGCGTCAAATGTGCAAACGAACTGCACTGCAAAAAATATCTATAAAAAAAGGATTGCGTTAATGCAATCCTTTTATCAAACACACTTAAACAGTGCTTAATATCATTTCATTCCTCTGACTCTTTGGTCATACAGTTCGTTGAAGAAAATATTCTTAAACATACCATTGGCACGATCTTCTGTAAGTTTATTATAGAGTTCAAGTTTGGCATTGATGAAGTTCAGCAATTCCTCATCAATCTTTTCCTCAAACATCTTCTTTACATCATCACGGGCATTATCGGTATTAAAGTATGCCATCAACTGCTCGTCATCAATAACACGCTGGCGCATCTTACTGAGTTCCACTTTGTCCTCCTCTGTCAGTTCAAGACCATATGTATCGTTAAGCATTTTGATGATATTACTCAGAAAGTCAAATTCATCCTCAGTTGTCGCAGAGTCACGACCTGCTGTTTGTCCTTTCATGGCAGAGTCGCCGTCAGAAAGAGCTATATTCTGAGTACCCATATACTTTATCTTGTAACTGTCAAGCTGAGTTTCATCTAGTACCTCGTATGGCAGGTTCTGCTTCTTATATGGCATCTTCTTGAAAATTGCAAGACAGAATGGAGCTAACTGTGCCAAATCTGCATCCTTGAACGTAATAATCTGACTAAGGAAGTTATATAGGTTACTGAATCTGCGACAACGTTTTCGGAATATTTCTTGCTGCTCATCATCAAGTATTTCAAAAGCTCTGTCACAAACCCTGTCAAGCACTTTGTTCACTTTCACCTTGTCAACATCGTCAAGGAAGTAGTACTTCGCAAACTCATGGATATCTTCCTTCTCAAACGCGCCAAAATGATACAGTTCCGATTGGAGTTCATAGAGAGTATTTGAATCAGTCGCGTCTTCCTCAAGCATGTAGTTTCGGCCATAATACTGCTGGAAATCTTGCTGTATATCATCAGGATTATTCACAAAGTCAAGTACCATAGTGGAACCTTTGCCCTTACGGGTACGATTAAGTCGACTGAGTGTCTGCACTGTACTTGTATCCCCAAGTTTCTTATCAACGAACATCGTATGCAGATTTGGTTCATCAAAACCAGTCTGATACTTCATTGCTACAATAAGGATTCTGTACTTTGGCAGTTTCAATGCTTCCGGTATAGAAATTGTTCCGCCAAGATTATTCATTGACACCTCAGTGTATTCCTGGTTGGTCTCGGAATCCTTCACTGTTCCAGAGAAGGCAACCAAAGCCTTGTATGGCAGATGCATTTCCTGCATAATAGCATCGAACTTTAACTTGTAGCGTACTGCATGTAAACGGCTCTTTGTTACAAGCATGGCACGAGCCTCTCCATCAATCTCACGCTCTGTTTGACTGACAAAGTGCTCAAGCATGATGCGGCTCTTCTTCTCAATGGCAGCATCCTGAAGATCGACATAGTTGGAGAGCAGACGCACAGTCTTCTTCTTTTCATACTCACTATCAACAGCACCTTTAGCTGTCATTAATTTATAATAACGCTTGAATGACATATAGTTCTCAAGCACATCAATGATGAAGCCTTCGTCAATAGCCTGTTTCATTGAATAAGTGTCGAAAGGTTCCTTTACGCCACGAACACTTTCGCAGAAGAGTTCAATCGTCTTTGGCTTTGGGGTAGCAGTAAACGCAAAATAACTAACGTTGTTCTTTACGCCAGTGCGAGTCATTTCCTTCTCTATGGCATCATAGAGTATCTTCTCTTCATCGTTCTCCTGCTCCTGTCTTGCATCACTTTCGGTAGCTTCATCAAGAGAGAGAGCCTTACGCATATCACGAGCCAAACGACCACTCTGACTGCTGTGCGCCTCATCTATAATAACAGCATAGTTGTGGTCGCTATAATGCTGAACAGCCTCGGCGATGCTTGGAAATTTCTGGATGTTAGTTACAATTATTTTCTTTCCATCCTCAATAGCCTTCTTCAAATCCTGGGCAGTTTTCTTTTGCTTGCCATCCTCGCTGTCTGTAATGTATGCAACTTCACCTTCAGTCATCTGGAACTGACGGATATTCTTTGCAATCTGGCTATTCAATGCCAGACGGTCTGTAACAACAAAGACTGTATCAAACAGAGGCTTGTTATCAGTATAATAACGGAAGAAATTGCTCAATCGGAATGCCAACCAAGTTATAGTGTTGGACTTTCCAGAACCAGCAGAATGCTCAATGAGATAACGATGTCCTGCTCCTTTTTCCCTTTGGTCTATCAAGAGATGCTCTACAGCACGATGCTGATGATAACGAGGAAAGATAAGTGCTTCACTCTTTTCAGTCTTGAGTTTACCACTTTTCTTGTCATATTTTTTCTCTTCGTTTTCCTGAACAAGCAGATAATTCTGCAATAGATTCAACAACGAATCCTTACAGAGGACATCACGCCACAAGTATTCAGTGCGGACTGCTTTATATTCAATCTCCACACCTTTTGGAGGCTTATTCTCAAAGAACCTATTGAAAGGGAAAAAGCGTGTCTTCTCGCCTGCCAGGCGTGTGGTCATGTACACCTGCTCGGTACCACAAGCAAAGTGTACCAAGATACGTTTGAATTCCAAAGCCTTCTCTCCTTTAACAGGACGGTCCTGCATATACTGCTTTATGGCGTTTTCGTGAGTTTGACCAGTGAGAGCATTCTTCAGTTCAATAGTAGCAACAGGCAAACCATTGACAAAGATAGCAAGGTCAATGGCACGATTCTTGTCTTCATCCTTGTTTGAATACATGAACTGACGCATTACTGTCACACGATTTCTGTGGTACAAAACCTCATGTTCAGCATTCTTGCTACTTACCGGTCTGAAATACACCATGCGGAATGTTACTCCATATCCAGCAGACAAGCCATTGCGATCCTTAAGAACCTTCAAAGTACCATACTGTGACAGTTCGGTGTTGAGTCGTGAACATAGCGACTTGATAGCATTGGCCTCACTACCCGCATTTGCAACAAACTCATTCCACTCCTTTGGTTGCGTTGATTTCAAGAATGCAATAACCTCCGATGTACAAAAGCACAAATCGCGGTCATATTCCTTATTATCTATTTGATGATACTCATACATTGTATCACCATTGTCACCAACCAAGCCCTCACCGTCTATAGTAATGATTGGCTGTGAAGTAAGGTATTCTACTATATATTTCTCAAGATCGAGTTCTTTTGGTATTCCTGCCATGTTTTGCTTAGTTTTTATTGTTCGTCGTTTTTCCAGTCACGTACATCAATCTTGCCAGTTACAGCCTCGCTGATGATAGACTGCTTCAAAGCATTCAAGTCATCACGCTGCAATTCAAGTGATGCTATGGCCGCATCTATTTTGGCTGTTTTAGAGCAAAGGTAAGTGGCTATAGCTTGCTGCTCGGAAAGAGGAGGATAAGGAACTTTGAAATTCGAGAAATCAAATGCCGAAATCTCCTTAAATGTCGTACCTGAACCATACATTTCCAAAGCATTGGTAAATATGCTTAAAGCGTAATAGTAGAATTCAGATACAACCTTTGACGTTGGGACACATGAAAGGCAACCTTGATTTGTGCAAAGTTCATTTTCAGCAATTACAACACTGCCAATAGGAGCGCGTTTGGAAAAAACAATACTTCCTGCCGGAACAAGAATTGCAGAACACGATTCATATCCGTCTTGTGTTATAAATCGCTTTCCAGAACTGATGTAATGGTCCGATGATTTGAAATCGGCTGGAGTTACCCAAACCACATCACCATCCCAATAGGCTGTATTATTTGAATCAGGGGTGGCACCAGCCACAATATCAAAAATATTTTTCATTCTCAAAGTTACCCATCCTTCGGGTATCTCCCCAATCCACTCAACACCACTATCTTTCATAGTAGCATTAGGGTTTAGTCCTTTGGTGACAGCCTCGCTAATGACACTCATACGATAAGCCTTCAAATCATCAATCTGAGTATTTATTGCGGAAACAGATGCGTCAATCTGGCCAACCTTGCGATCAAGATAAGAAGCAATGGTTTGCTGCTCGGAAAGAGGAGGTACACAAACTTTAATTGTTGCAAGTGTACTGCGGCTTATTCTTTTCATTGTTGTTCCTCGCCCCAATGTCCCAACATATTCTGCATATCTCGCTGAATTAAGAAGATATACCATGTATCGTTTGTCGTGACATTGAGAATCTGGACGATAGATAACATTATCAACTGCTGTTACAATACGTTTCCCAAGTTCTGGAACCAAACAACACCGAGAGAGGGGGAGATTTAAACGTGAAATAAGAATATCACCTGGGAACACTTCAGAACATTTCAAATCATTGAATGTCTGTTCTGAGATATATCCATTTCCTTGCTCTTTATAGTTAATGACTCCAACATTTCCCGTTGTGAGATATCTAATACCATCATCAGTTATGACAGGACTTTCAATCCAGTCACCATCCATAAATGAAGAAGAGTTCCCATCAGTTGTACTCTTTAAAGGCTTGATATCCCAATGCTCTGGAATTTCTTCTATCCACTCAACACCAGAAACTTTATATGTATTGTACTTTTTCATTTAGTTTGCAAAAATAGCGTTAATGAGGTCAACTATTTCGTTACGGCGATTGTTTATACGTTCACCGATAGCTGTTGATGGTTCCAATTGCTTATACTCATAGAAGTACTGCTGAAAATTGATTTCATAGCCAATCTTGGTCTTTGCAAGGTCAAGCCAAGCCTCATTGTCAATATGTGGCAAAACCTCATTAGTGAAATATTCGCTCACATTTTGGTCAAGACGAACACGCTCAGTGCTTCGCAAACTTGAGTCAGCTACCTTACAACCCTTCTTCAGCTCCAGTTCACCATTTGCCATGCGCTTTGGCTGTTCAACAGTCAGTTCAAGGAAACCGAAGTCATTATTGCTGAATACACGACTGAACTTGCAGTTTTCAAAAGCATTATATATATCCAGTATATTTTGGATATCTTCCTCACGAATATCGTTGCGTTTATTACCAAGGCTTTTCTTTGCCGGAGTACAGAAACTGACGGCGTTTATGAGCTGTACCTTACCCTTGCGACGTTCTTCCTTATTGTTGGTAAGAATCCAGATATATGTTCCAATGCCTGCATTGTAGAACAAATCTGTAGGCAGAGAAACAATACATTCCAGCCAATCGTTCTCAATAATCCACTTACGGATATTACTTTCGCCAGAACCTGCACCACCTGTAAAGAGAGGGGAACCACTTGTTACAATGCCAATACGGCTACCTTTTTCAGACATCTTGCTGATCATATGCTGCATAAACAACAGCTGACCGTCGCTAGTACGAGGCAAACCGGCATAGAAACGCCCATCAGGGTTCATCGACTCGTTGGCAATGTATGCCTGATCCTTTTTCCAAGTAGTGCCATAAGGTGGGTTTGCCATGATGAAATGGAACCTCTCTGTCACAAACTGGTCATTGGTTAGCGTGTTGCCAAGCTTGATATTGGCGGCATCGTTGGCCGTAATGAGCGACTCACTCTTTGCTATGGCAAATGACTGATCGTTGAGTTCCTGGCCGTATGTCTTGATGGTGGGTTTATTACCATCGGTGCATATCTCTTCAAGGATGTACTTTTTACCCACATTCACCATACCACCTGTACCGCAGGTCGGGTCATATATACTACGGATGATTCCCGAGCGATTGAGGTCATCCTTCACAGGATCAAAGAGAAGAGCCGACATCAGACGGATAGCATCACGAGGTGTAAAGTGCTGACCAGCTTCTTCATTGTTCTCTTCACAAGCCAAGCGAATGATTTCCTCAAACACATATCCCATGGCAATGTCATCGCTCACCTCGGGAGTAATGGCCTTTACGGCGCAAATCTCCTGTACAAGACTGTATAGCAAACCATTCTTTATAATACGCGAGAACGTAGAGTCAAAGTGGAAGTTCTCCAGTATGTCAATCACCTCGGCATTGAAACCATTAAGATAACTCCTGAAGTTGATATCGATGTTTGCAGGGTCATCAAGAAGAGACTCCATTGAAAAGTTTGATGTATTGTAGAATGGCAGTGGCTTACCATCAACCGATGTTGATTTACGCAACACCGGCACAAGCTTCTCGGGAGACAGCTTTTCCTTGAAGTTATTATATGTTTCACGCACCTTCTCATTGACGGGTTTCAGACAGCAATCAATGCGACGAAGAACAACGAAAGGCAGTATAACCTGTCCGAGTTCATTGCGGCGAAACACATCACGAAGTACAACATCAAGGATGTTATATACAAAGCTGACATCTGGTCTCTTGTTTCTTTCCATATCCTGTTTTTTGTTTTCTGTTTGCAAAGTTAAATACCATCTGTGCAAATGAATTGCATTTATTGAACTAAAATGCGATTTTTTGCATTTTTTATTGAAGAATTTACATTTCCATTAATAGAATATAAGTGTAGAGTTGGATGATTCTTTGATTCCTGCATCACATATTGCAAATCTTTTATATCGTCTGCGTGCGCATATTCAGGTATGTCAGACAAGTCACCACCTATTCCTTTTGCGTACAGGGTGAGGAGATCAATCTTTTGTTTTTGGATTGGAGTTTCATTTCTGAATGCTTTTAATTTATGAGAAGCAGTAGCATAGAAATAGTTGGATATAACTCTTCGATCATGTGTCTTCTCATATGATTGTTTATCTCTTCTATCACAAGACAACACCTCCAAAATTACCGGGTAATTATGTTTCTTCACAAACTCATTCTTCAGTTTATTTAGTTTGGTAGAAATTTTTGCAAAAGCTTTACTTCTTTCCTCTTCAGTAAAATCTTTCGATTTTTCAGATCCAAGAAGATTTTTAATATCTCGATCCTGGACATGATCCATATCGAAGATTATGCACATGTGATATTCTGCATCAAAACATTTTGGCATAAATGCCTCCATCATATCCATAACATTATCATAGGAATCCTGAAGAGTTTCATCATTCTCACTACCGAATAGATATCTGTCGACAAGTATTAGACTGTTAGACGGAAGAACTTTGCCAAAAGGCAAACGCTTTGTCCATGTACCTTGAGTTGTAGTTGTAATAGTTACATCACCAATAGTCAACACTTTGGCATTCATCTTGCCTATTGACTGGCATAACACCCCAAAGCTATTCTGAATCTCTATGGCCTTTGCCTGATCTATATTTATAATAAAGGCAGCGCATGGTTGCTGAAGGACATTCGAATTATCCGTTGACACAGAATCCATGTATACAGTTTCATCATTAAACTGTACCCCATTCATTTGCGAAAACAGAAAAAGAGGGTTGTTTTCATCATAGAATTCGTCATCATCAACACTATGGTTTATGTTTATGCTTTGCTGTTTGCAAAGTATCTTATACCACACATCTTCCACATCTTGTTCCAAGCAGATTTTATGCATTTTATCATAGTCGATATATACCTTAAACATAGGCTATCTTTTTTTTGACTTTTTGAGAATTTCCATATGCATACGACCGGCTTCATCAAAGAAACCAGAGTCGAACTTATTGGCAAACATTCCGTTTGGAAGGTATTGCATATCGTAAGGGTGTTTTCCTTTTTCAGACGGGAAATAAAACACCTTGAACGGAATCATTTCTTTCATCTCATCCTCACCATACTTTTCAACGTACTCTGCTGCCATAATTTGTGTGCGACGAACCAAATATTCAGAATGTGTTTCTATAATAAGTTGACATTTATTATGCTTGCTTATCTTCTGCCAGAACTCCAAGAACATATCCGGGAGATATGACTGAAGCATGGGATGTATATTCTGTTCTGGTTCCTCTATCAACACAGTAGGGAGATATTCCCCATTGTCAACTCGGTGCATAATAACAGCTAAGGAAAGCAGCAAAGTCATCAGTTGAATGGAACCTGTACCCTTGTCAGCAAGATTCAGTTCTTCACCATCCTCAATAATACGTAGAGTGTAGCCTGCACTCTGTATTTCATCAATCCTGAAATCGTCACCAATGGCAAAATACTTTTCCCCCATCCACTTTTTAACAAATGTCCATTCTGTAGAACCTGGGAGTATGCGAGATTTGCAAAACAGAGAAAGAGCTCTTGAGAGAACGTCGTTCTTATCATCTTTAAGATATATAACTTTGGGAGAAGCTGAGTGGGCATGGATATACTCCATTTCAAAAGCAGACAAAGCAGACAAAAACTTTTGACCTTCGGCAATAATTTCGTTATGAACAGCCTTTATTTTCTCCTGATTAGCGACCTCTTCCTTGTATTCGACGGTTCGTTTATCGAGCTTAGATTCCATAAATGCATAATCAGATAAATTCTGAAATATCTGAGCTATAGCATTCACCTTTGCCGTATTACAAAAATATGGCAAACTCTTTATATTTACAATGACCTCGCCAGGAGCTACTTTCTCCATATCTGAGATCTCTGTATCTAAAACAGCAAGTTGCTTCTGGAAAATTTTGAGGTTCTGCTCCAGTTGTTGACGTTTAGATACCAATTTAACCATCTCTAGTGTAGAAAGGTTTGGTGCATTGATACTATGAAAAATAGGTGCAATATCAGCCAATTGAGATTCAAATTCTTTTATGCGTACTACAAAGTCCTCACGCTCATTCTTAAGCAAAGACAGCTTTGCCTCATTCTTATTGAACGATTTCGTCTTCAAAAGAAGACTAAGTTCTTTTGTCTGAAAATTGAAGGTTAGATGCAGATTATCATTCTCCAACTTGATAAAGTTATATGGTACTGCAACGTAGTAAGCATTCTGTTCAACGCTTTGTCCATCTAAAACAATCGTAAAAGAGCATCCTGTTATTGTAGCAGACAGGGTAATCTCTTTTCTTTTCGCTTTATTGTACAAAGCACGTTCAAAATTGTCTATATGCAGTTCTGCCATATTATCAATATCAAATACAAACATAGGCCTCATCGAAGCAAAAACATCTTTTGAAGAGGAAAAATTAGACAATGTATTCAGATTACCCTTCATCAGTTGAAGAGCCTTGAGTACTGTTGATTTTCCTGCATTGTTACGTCCAACAAAAATGTTTATATTCCCCAATTTCATTGAAGGGAAGTCTTCAAATCTGCGGAAGTTCTTGAATGCTACTTGCTGTATCATATTCTCAAAGTATTTTGTTTTGATTTATCAATTTTCTTTCTGAGTCAGGAGTCTCTTTGACTTTAGTCCCAAGTTGTCTACCTTAAGTTTCGAGTGCGAAGTTTTGTGTAAACTATGCAAATGAATTGCATTAATCAATATTTATTTAGCATTTCTTGTATCTTTTCTTTAATTCTAGTTCTCAAGGACTCTGGAGACAACACTTCCACATCGTTTCCGTACTGGAGAATCAAAGCCTCCAGTTCCTTATTCGGTATGACATTGATTTGAATGATGCATTCCTGTTCATCTACCATCTTTTGGGATTTATGAATATGCTTTGTCAATACATAGGGAAAACGTCGCTCCGAGAACTTAAGTTTCACATCCTCTACTACAGCATCTCTCTCAACAGTTACACCAATGATGCTGCTTAACATTTGTTGCAAAGTTCCATCATCCTCCTCATATGACACTCCGCATTCTGCAATGCTTTCAATTCTATCAAGAGGCAAATTAGATATATGGCCATCTCTGGAAGCATTTTTCCCAAAAAGGAACCAACGGTTATTGTATTGTTTTATAAGGTAAGGATGTATCGTCCACATATGAACCTTATTATTATATGTGCGATATTTTATCTGCAGTGTTTGTTTATAAAGTATGGAATTAAAAAGCTGGTCAATATACTGAGTACCTTTCAATGATGGAGCCTGTTCAAAATCCATGACAACATCTGAAGATTTTTTCAAACCACTTTGTAGTTTGAAAAGCAGTTCATCAATCCATTCAAAACATGGCATTCCCTTGAACTTTTCTAGGATTAAGAGGACCTCGTTCAGTTTATTATACTCCGACTCGCTAAGTAAAGTCTTATTGATTGTATAGTCCATATCGCTATAGCGATAGTAAACACGTTTTCCGTCCTTAATACGCTTTAAGTCGATATTCCATCCTGCAGAACTCTCCATGAAATCAATATCATTAAGAATAGTTCTACGACTACATCCTATCTCCTTGCCACAATAATTATATATAGCCTCGGAACAAGCATCAATGAGATCTTCTATATAATATCTCTTATACTTATTCCTGAAACACTTATTTAGTGTTTGATATCTGATTATAGGATATTTTGTTTCTGCCATATTGCGGAACATTATATTCTACAAATATAAGTAAACTTCACGACAAATTCCCAAAAGAATATCAATTCTTGCAAAATTCGGCAATTTAACCTCACCCCATTCCAAAAAGTTTTTCTGCTGCATATTCCAACGCTGTTTCACCAACAGAGGACAATGCCGCACCTACAAGCAATTCTTTTTCCAGGCTATTCCTCATCTGTTTAAGGTTTTCAAGATTCCAGTCATAGCCTCTTTCGCGGATGTTGCATTCGAGCATTGGGACAAAACCTTTCTTTACAAGCAAGTATTCATATTGGGATGAAATGTTCTTATTACAATTTATAAACACCTCAATATCCTTACTCTCCAATTCGCGATTGATATACTCAATATCCGCCTTTACCTTAGCTTGATAGTCTGTTTTTGGATTTACTTTATTTATAAATTTCCCTACCGCCTTAATGCCGACCTTAGCCTCTGCATTGATTTTGTTCTCTTCCATAATTCAATAAATTAATTTTTGCAGCAAAGTAAATATCAATTTGAGGGGATTCCAAGTACTTCGCAACTATTTCTCAACTACTTCTCAACTATTTTGCAACTCATCCGTCACGACCCTACAAGATTTTTATTAAAAACAAATATATAACAGTTGCATTTTGAACTATTATCGCGGTATTTATACCATAACAGTTCAAAATAGAGCTGTTATGAAAAGACTCGACAATATATCTGTATAATGAGTGGTCGCCACCTCTAAAACAAATCCCCCTACGCCTGTGTTATCTACTCAAATTAAACTGTATTGTTATGGAGTGGTTTACTAATCTTTTGCAGGCGCATCCGGAGTTGGCTATTTACTTGACGCTGGGGTTGGGCTTTCTCATTGGTAAGATACAGATTAAGGGGTTCAGTCTGGGTGTTGTGACGAGTGTGCTGCTGGTGGGTGTGCTCATTGGGCAGTTGGATATCCCAACGCCGGGGCCGCTGAAACAGGTGGCGTTCCTTATGTTCCTCTTTGCCATTGGATATAAAGTGGGTCCGCAGTTCTTTGCGGGTTTGCGCAAGGAGGGTTTGCCGCAGGTTTTCTTTGCCATCGTGATGTGTGTGTTCATTCTGCTCTCTACATGGGGCATTTCCCTTGTGATGGGTTACAACGTGGGCGAGGCGGCAGGGTTGTTGTCGGGGTCGCAGACCATAAGCGCGGTGATTGGCGTTGCAGGCGATACCATCCGCGGGCTTGGATTGCCGGCCGATGAGCAGGAGAAGGCGCTGAATATCATACCGGTTGCATACGCGGTGACGTATATATTCGGTACGGCCGGTTCGGCATGGATTCTTGCGCGCCTGGCGCCGAAGTTGCTTGGCGGTGTCGATAAACTGAAGGCGAAATGCCGCGAGCTTGAGAAGCAGATGGGCAACGACGACAGCGAGAAGCCGGGCATTGTCGGGGCGAAGCGAATGGTGGAGTTCCGCAGTTATGCCATTGAGAACGACTGGTTTGCGCAAGGGCGTCGCGTGAAGGAGCTTGAAGCCTTCTTTGAACGGCAAGGGAAACGGCTGTTCGTGGAGCGCATACGCAAGGGCAAGCACATTGTTGATGATGTGAGGCAGCGCGAAGTGCTGCACCTTGGCGACGAGGTGGTGCTGAGCGGCCGCTACGAATATACCATTGGCGAGGAGAAATGGATTGGGCGCGAGGTGGATGACACCGCCCTGCTCGATTTCCCGGTTATGGTTATGAAGACCACCATTGCAGGGCACTCGCACAAGCGCGACATCACGTTCGGTGGCAAGAAGGTGAGCGAGCTACGCCGTCAGCCCTACATGCACGGTGTTGTGATACAGAAGATAAAGCGCATGGGCGTGAACATCCCGGTGTTTGCCGACACGGTGTTGAACACAGGCGATGTAATTGAGCTTGTGGGTAAGAAGGTTGAGGTGATGCTTGCAGCAAAGGAGATTGGCTACCCCGACCCTGCCACCAACGCGACCGACGTGGTTTTCATGTCAATTGGCATTTTCATTGGTGCGGTGATTGGTACACTCACGCTGCACATTGGCGGCGTGCCGTTGAGCCTTAGCAGCAGCGGCGGTGCACTGATAGCCGGCCTGGTGTTCGGCTGGTGGCGCGCACACCACCCTACGATGGGCGCAATACCCGAGGGTGCGCTGTGGGTGTTCAACAATCTTGGACTGAACATTTTCATAGCCATTGTTGGCATATCGGCAGGACCTGGCTTTGTAGAGGGATTCCGCGAGATTGGCCTGTCGCTGTTCTTTGCCGGCATTGTTGCCACGGCGTTGCCGTTGCTCTTTGGCGTGTGGGTTGCTGTTAAGTGGTTCAAGTTCCACCCTGCCATTGCACTTGGCTGCTGCGCAGGAGCACGCACCACCACAGCCGCCATTGGCGCACTGCAGGAGAGCCTTGGCAGCGAGACCCCGGCACTGGGATACACGATTACATACGCAGTGGGCAACACCTTGCTTATCCTTTGGGGTGTATTCCTGACGCTGATGGTAGCGTGACGAGGTTAAAGCTGAAAGGTGAAAGGTTAAAGCTGCGAGTAAGCGAGCGCAATGCAAGTTTACTTGCAGATTGCACAGCGAGCGATAGCAGGATCAAGCGCATGAAATGCGGTGAAAGGTGAAAGCCGAGGTCTGCGACCGAGGGTTCGACAACATCGGCAGCAATAGGTCGCGCGTAGCATAGCTGGAGGTTATGCCGTGCGGGTTGCGGAAAGACGATGTTGTCAAAGCTGAAAAGAGCGAGTGCAGCCAAGTTTCAAGCGCACGAAGTGCGGTTAAAACTTGTGCCAAGTGCGATTTAAGTACCCCCTCCGAAATTACTCACGTAATTTCTCGTCCCCCTAAGACAGAGGGACAGTTACTTAACCACCCTACAAGCGCAGCATATTCCTCCCCTGTTTTAGGGGAGGTGCCGAAGGCGGAGGGGTTACAAACGGGGAGGGGCAGTAAGATGGAATTTGCAGCAATGTTGTTGTTTGAACTCCATCCGCATTTATTAAACTCCCTCCGCGACTATGTCGCTCGTCCCTATTCACAAAGAGGAACAATATAAAACCTCAGTCGTAGGTGACAACATAGCAGTTGCCCCTTCGTCAATACAATACGCGAATTTGTCATTCTGACCATTCCTTAATGTAAAAATTAAAGAGGTTTTCGATGAGCGCAGCGAACCAGCGGTCGACGCCCGAAGGGGCCAAAGTCAATAACTGGATGTGAAGAATCTCAAAGCCGTACATAAGTAAAGATACTTCGCTACGCTCAGTATGACATTTATAATGACAAAAAAACATTTACTTAACAATAACTTTAAATATTATGAGCCATTATTTGAACGACCACAGTGAAGTGAGCAATTTTGAGAAGGAGATGGAGAAAATTAGCCCTTTTGAGCTAAAAGACCGTCTTATTGAGCTTGCGGGCGAGAGTATAAGGAAGATGATGCACACCATGCTCAACGCGGGGCGTGGAAACCCAAACTGGGTTGCCACGCTGCCGCGCGAGGCATTCTTTGCGCTTGGCAGGTTCGGCATCAGTGAGTGCCGCCGCGACTGGCAACGCGCCGAAGGAATTGTCGGCATACCGCAAAAGGAAGGCATTGCCGAGCGCTTTGAGCAGTTCATCAGGGAGAACAGAAAGGAGACATGGGCACAGTTCCTCGAGAAATGCTACCATTACATGCTCGACGAACACAAGGTAAACGCCGACGAGCTCATTCACGAATGGGCCGAGGGAGTGATGGGCAACCAATACCCTGTGCCCGACCGCATACTGCCACACACCGAGATAGCCATCAATGACTACATAGCACAGGAACTATTCAACGGCCGCCCGCCACAGGGCGAGATCGACCTCTTTGCCACAGAGGGCGGCACGGCAGCAATGTGCTACATATTCGACAGCTTGCAGCAGAACCGCCTACTTGAGCGTGGCGACCAGATTGCGCTGATGACACCTGTGTTCACACCATACATTGAGATTCCAAAGCTCTACCGCTACAACTACAAGGTTACTGAGATACCGGCAAGCCGCATGAGCGACGACGGGCTGCACCTGTGGCAATATAGCGAAAAGGGCATCAACAAACTGCGCGACCCGGCATACAAGGCGCTGTTCATTGTGAACCCAAGCAACCCGCCAAGCTATGCAATGGACGGCAAGACGGTGGATATGCTTGTGGACATTGTTGAGCGCTGGAACCCGAACCTGATGATTGTGACCGACGATGTATATGCCACATTCGTTCCCGGTTTCCAGTCACTGATGGCACGCCTGCCGCACAACACGATGTGTGTCTATTCCTTCTCGAAATATTTTGGCGCCACAGGCTGGCGCACGGCGGTTATTGCCCTGCACCGCGACAACATATTCGACACACTGCTCAAACGCCTGCCACGCAAGCGAAAGGGCGAGCTGCAGCAGCGATACGGCAGCATAAGGAGCGATGTGGAGAATATGCGTTTCATTGACCGCATGGTTGCCGACAGCCGCCAGGTGGCACTGAACCACACATCGGGCCTGTCACTGCCTCAACAGTTGCAGATGACGCTGTTCGCGCTCTACTCCATCATTGACAAGCGCGAGGGCGACAACTTCCGCCAGGCGATGCTCGAAATAATAAACAAGCGCCTTGCCAAGCTGTGGGAGAACATGGGATTCACCCTTGTGCCCGACCCTTTGCGTGCCGGCTACTACTCCGAGATTGACCTCACCGTGTGGGGCAAACGTTTCTATGGCGAGGATTTCGTCGATTGGCTGCGCCTGAACCACAGTCCGCTGGATGTTGTGTTCCGCCTTGCGACGGAGACCTCGCTCGTGGTGCTCAACGGCGGCGGTTTCGACGGCCCCGAATGGAGCATACGCGTCTCGCTTGCGAACCTGAAGGAGGACGATTATGCCATCATCGGGCAAAAGGTAAGGAGCATTCTGGACTCATACGCCGAGCGATGGAAAGCCGAGGGTTAATTTAAACCGAGGGTTCGACAACATCGGCAGCAATAGGTCGCAGGCAGCACGGATTCAAGTCGTGCCCTGCGGGTTGCGGAAAGACGATGTTGTCAAAGGTCAAAAGATACCCCCTCCGAAATTACTAACGTAATAGTAGGAACTCCTTTGGGAACATAAATATTCCGCCGTCGCAAGCAGTGCTTTTGTTTCGCACTGCCCCCACTAAGACAGAGGGACAGTAACATAGCCGACCGACAAGCGCAGCATATTCCTCCCTTGTCTTAGGGGAGGTGCCAAAGGCGGAGGGGTGCAGAAGAGAGACAATCCCCCTCGGTTTTCAGCCACTCCCCCTTGGCAAGGGTGAGAGTATTAGTCTCGCACGTTGTATGCGGAGAGGAACATTAGATATACCATATTTCATACTGAACGAAGCTAAGTATCTATGCTTATCATTGATTTCAGATCCTTCACTTCGTTCAGGATGACATAACACTAAGAATAAAACAACATGAAAAAGATGAAGAAATACCGTTGCAAGAAGTGCAAGTGGGTCTATGACCCGGAGTTTGGTGATATCAAAGGTGGCATTCCTGCCAACACTGCATTTGAGGATTTGCCCGCCGATTGGGTTTGCCCTGTGTGCAAGGCAGAAAGGAGTAAGTTTGAGGAGTTTGGGTAAAAACGCATTAATGCTTTTATTGAACTCCCTCCGCGACTACGTCGCTCGTCCCTCTTCACAAAGAGAGACAGTAACTATAGCTGCAGGGGGAAGAGTATGAATCTGATATTGCAAACTTGGTGTTTGGGATTTGAAACCGTACCCCTCAGTCACTACGTGACAGCTCCCCTGCCCCAAGGGAGCACCTTGGGAAGTTGCAAGCGCATGAAGTGCGGTTAAAGGTACCCCCTCCGAAATTACTCACGTAATTTCTCGTCACCCTAAAACAGAGGGACAATTACTTAACCGCCCCATCATAAGCACAGTTTATTCCTCCACTGTTTTAGGGGAGGTGCCGAAGGCGGAGGGGTTACAAACGGTGAGGGACAGTAAGATGGAATTTGCAGCAATGTTGTTGTTTGAACTCCATCCGCATTTATTGAACTCCCTCCGCGACTGCGTCGCTCGTCCCTCTTCACAAAGAGGGACAGTTGGTTACGCGCATAATATTTTAGGTCAGCGCACGTGCGCTGACCTAAAATATTAAGTTATTCAAGCAATTCTATTACTTTACAATCTCTGCAATGAATGCCTGCATCTCGGCCTGGTGTGCCTCAACGCTCTGCAACAGCTTGAACTGTGCCTTTGAACGAACGAGGTTGTGCTCGGGATACTGTGTCTTGTAGTATGTATCGCCGTTGATGTAGTCGGCCAAGAAACGTACTGTCTGCATATATGGGAACAAAGCAGCTGCGTATGGCAAGTTCTCTACCTCAAGTGGTGTGATGAACGAAGCAGCTGACTTCAAGTAACCCTTTGTGAATGACTTGAAGATCTCCATGTTGAAGTTCACATTGTCGAGGTTCTGGTCATCCTCCTTACCGGTATTGGCTGCTGAACGCAAGTAGTCACCAAAGTCTGAGAAGATGAAGTTTGGCATCACGGTGTCGAGGTCGATTACGCAAAGTACGTTGCCATCCTTGTCGAAGAGGATGTTGTCGACCTTTGTATCGCAGTGGCAGATGCGCTTTGCAAGCTTGCCCTCGCGGTGCAGACGTTCGCCCTTGCACATCTCCTCGGCACGAGCCTCGAGCTCGTCAACGAGCCACTGAACCTCGGCAAGGCGACCGGCCTTGTTCTCGGCAACAGCCTCGCGCAACTGACGCAGGCGGAACTCCATGTTGTGGAAGTCCTTGATTGTCTCGCCAAGCTCGGCAGGGATGTCGGCAAGCATAGCCTGGAAGTTACCGAATGTCTCACCTACGATGTATGATGTCTCGGGAGTAACGGCTGTCATACCCACTGTGTCGGGGATGAACTCCATTACACGCCAGTATTTCTCGCCATCGAAGTGGTAGTACTTGCCGTCCTTTGTTGGAACGAACTTGAGCACCTTGCGCTCGATGTCAGTTGCACCGGCAGCAACGAGCTTACCATGGATGTGCTCTGTAACAGCAACTATGTTGTTCATGAGCATATCTACATCGGGGAAGATTGCGTTGTTAACGTGCTGCAATACATAGTCGGGAGCTGCGCCCTCGGTCTTCACGCGATATGTAGTATTGATGAGACCATTGCCCAAAGGAGCTACTTCTACAACATTGCCCTGAATGTTGAACTGAGAAACAATTGTGTTCATTGGTATTTAAATTTTAAGGTTAGTATTCTGCTGTTTGTCATCTCGAACGTATGTGAGAGATCTCTTATTTCGCGATGGTTTGAGATCCCTCGTCGCTACGCTCTGTCGGGATGACAGATTAGCGATTATATAAACCGCATTATCTAAAGGCAAATTTAAACAAAAGAAAATAGCATTACAAAATTAT
>JAZRGF010000348.1:0-1385 GCA_045644005.1 Bacteroidaceae bacterium
AGACCAAGAAGCAGGAGGATGCACTCAAGTTCACAGTCGGTTATACCGATGATGGTGGTGTAAACTTCATCCTTGCCGACGGCAGCGAACAGACTCTTGGTCTGAGCGATGGCGGAAGCGTCGGTATTCTCCCGCTCAACGAGACCGGCGCAAAGTGGCGCGTGGATATTGTAGAGGATAATTCACTTGCATTCTACAAGGCTACTGTTGAGGAATTGATGGCCGAGGCCAACATAAAGATTACCGAGGTACTTAACCTTGACAGCCTGCAAACAATGAACATCTTCAATGATGGCATCATTGTAAAGGACAACAACCTGAACACATACGCACTCAACTTGCTCGATACATATTATGAGGTATCGGCAAACATGGAGAATGCTACCGCAACACAGCTACAGAAGTATGCGAACACATTGCGCAAGCAGCTTGCCGACATCGAGGGCAAGTACATTGTGACAGCTCCTATTGTAACAAAGGGTGAACAGGTTGTATGGTACTACATCATAAGCAACAAGAGCGAGAAGTTTGCAGGTATCTATAATGGAGCACAGGCAAGCCGCAAGGGACGTGTAGAGATGAGCGACGAGGTTACCGACGACGTTTTGTGGAGCTTTGTTTCAACAGGTAAGGCCGGTGAGTACAAACTCTACAATGCAGGCCAGAAGGGATTCGCATATCGCCAGGGCACAAAGAACTATATCTTCACCTCGGCCGAGGAGGATTTCTTGCCTGTGACAATTGAGTATGATGCAAAGAATGATGGTTTGCTTATGACAGCGGCAGAAAAGACCATTTACGATGGAGGTACAGCAGTACAGCTTTCTGCTTCAAAGTCTTACTGGAGAGTACAGATTGCGCTTATTGAGAAGAACAAGGAGGTTGCCGATATTATCACAACTATTGAGACTGTGATTCCTGAGGCTAACACCAACGGTGCAATCTATGACCTCAACGGTCGCCGTGTTGTTAATCCAGAAAGAGGTATCTTCATCCAGGGTGGCAAGAAGGTGCTGGTAAAGTAAGCCCCACCCAACCCACCCCATAATGGGAGGGCTTGAAAATATAGGAATTGAGATTCTTCGCTTTCGCTCAGAATGACATTAATAGTCTATTGTCATCCTGAACGAAAGTGAAGGATCTCTCTTTTTTGTAGGTTTGCCTGCGTGTTTTTGTCATCCTGAACGAAAGTGAAGGATCTGTCTTTTGTAGGAATGAGTAATGAAAAACTGTCCCTCTTGGTTAACCTTAGATTTGCGCAAGAGAAAAAAGATAAAGTAGAATAATTATATTTGCCTATGATGTTTAACTGATGTAAAGGAAGGCGGAGAGTGAACCAGCCTCTTGTATGGAACGAGCTCCATCCCTCTATTTGGTCTCCCCGC
>JAZRGF010000349.1:0-6650 GCA_045644005.1 Bacteroidaceae bacterium
CAATATCAGGGGGTATGAATTGAATTACTCTTCAGACTCTATTGTGTCGATAAAGATCAATCCTTCTGGAACCTCGTATGCTATGATTACCAAAAGAAAAGGTAAGTCATATCTTGATATATATGATTTGTGGCAGGCGAACACACGTATACGTCGATTCAAGAATATTCTCGATGCTTCTGCCATCTGCTATACCGCTGATGCCAGAACTCTGCTCCTTGCACGTAAAAACGTACTCAAGTTCTATGATTCGCGTATCTTTTATGTGAGTGACAGCTTGAGTATGAATTTTACAGCAAAGGAGATTGAGGTGAGCGGAAACAATTACTTTGTATCTGCTACCGACGGTGATAGTGTGTGTGTATGGAATATCGAGACAAAAAGAACACGCTTTGCTGCTGAGCCTGGAAATGTGAATGACATTGCATTCTCCAATGACAGCAAGATGTTCGGTGTCCTCACCGACGACTCCTTGTGCATATATGATACAAGGCAGTTCTCACTCCTTAAGGTTTATAACGAATTCAAGAATGCGAAGTCTTTTGCATTCCATCCAAACGGGAAACACATTTCCATTGTCAGCAACGACACTGTAGTGAATATTCTTAACATGAAGGATGACAGTGACCGCTTCTTTGTGGATGATGCAACCGGTGGTATCTCAAAAGTCGCTTACGTGTCGGACAAGACGGGCTGGGACTATATGGTGTATAATACAAACAACTCTTTGGTGTACAGACATATTGGAGAGCTCACTCCCAACCGTGCCAAATTGTTGGAGGATGAGTTGCAGCTCAGAATGAGCGAGTGGATGAAAAAGATGCCCGATGAGACCGATGAAGAGTATGGTATGCGTGTGAACGATGAGACCCGTATGAAGCAGATGACACTCTTTGAACAGGAAATCTCAACACAAATGGCCGATAACTTTGTGAGCATGTCTAATGTGGCTTTGGGTAACTATATTCCCGAGAACAATTTGCTTGAGGTCAGCTTCGACAACATGCCTACAATTTATCTGCCTGTGCCAAAGGAGGATTTGGGAGATTTCATGACTACTGACAATCTTGAATTCCGCAATGCCAAGTATGGTCTTACAAGCGAGGATAAGTTTGAGTTGACATTTGCCGAGGTGTATAACAAGGCCACCGGCAAGACTTATGTGTTTGACAATACGGAGAGAAAGTCTTTGGAGTTGCTTGTTGCCGAAGAGGATTTTGTTCCTCTTGAGCTTGTGCAGCTGTCGAACATGCAGGAGGAGTAGCTTACCGAGTTGAAAGACGATGTTGTGTCATTGGCAAAAAGCGAGAATGTAATTTCAGACTATAACATTATCTCTGTCGTGTCGCACGTGGTTTCCGACTATAATGCCCATGGAGAGAGCATTGTCAACTATGTTGTAGGGTTCTCATACGAGGTTGAGAAGATTTTCTCTGTGAACGAGGATTTTGCTCCTGGAAAATACAAGGCCGAGGATTCGGGTGCGGCAACTTCAATGCTCAACATCATAAAGCGTGCAATGGAAGAGGAGTTTACCGACTACATCAAAGCCGGCAAGAAACTGAATATAAAGATTACAGGTATGGCCGACGCAATTCCCATTGTAAGCAAGATATTGTATGATGGTTCTTATGGCGATATCAATAATGAGCCTGTATATAAGGACAATGAGTTGAGCAACATTACTTTGACCAAGGGTGGCAGAGTGATGAAGAACGAGGAGTTGGCTTTCTTGCGTGCCATGTCGGTGAAGAATTATATTGAGACCAATATCCCAACTTTGTCCGATTTGGATATTGACTATACCTACCATATTGATATCGCATCGGGTAAGGGAGGCGAGTACAGACGAATAAGTGTTATCTTCACATTTGTTGATGCATTTTGATTGAATTGCATTTAGAAAGGGTGTAAATTCTTTTTATTTGACAGGAATATCGTATTTTTGTACAGTGTTACAAAGGTGTTCCGGGAAATAAAAGGGGGTTACACCCTTTCTTCTTATCCTTAATAAACACTAGACAGATAATCTCTCACGTAGTCTGTGCAGTTTGTCTTATATTAATATTGAACTTGATATATTTGAAAATGAAAGCAATGATTTTTGCGGCCGGTTTGGGTACCCGCCTAAAACCGCTTACCGACACACTACCAAAAGCGCTTGTACCAGTGTGTGGCAAGCCGCTTATTGAGCATGTGGCACGCAAGCTGTTCTCTGTTGGAATTGATGAGGCTGTGGTCAATATACACTATTTTGCCGACAAGGTAGAGCAGTGGGTATGTGGTGAAGAGTGGATTGTGAGCGACAAGAGTAAAAAATGCGATGGCAAGATGCTTGTGGAAATCAGTGACGAGCGCGAACTCTTGTTGGAGACAGGTGGTGCCGTGCTCCATGCCCGTCGTTACCTTGATGGTTGTGGCCGTTTCCTGATCCACAATGTTGATATTCTCTCCAATTGCGATATACAATGGTTTGAGAGGCAAGTGAAGGATGATGCCTTGGCGTCGGTGCTCGTAAGCGACCCAAAGACTACACGTTTTCTGCTTTTTGAGCCCGAAACATTGCGTTTGGTTGGCTGGATGAATACTGATACCGGTGATTATAGCGTTACTTCTCCCGATATAGTACCACAGGAGTGCCGTGCATTGGCATTCTCCGGCATTCACATTCTCAGTGACAAGGTGCTTGCCTTGATGGAGGAGTATGTGAAGGAGAAGGGCTTGCCGGTTGATGAGGTGAAGGGTACGCGTTTCCCAATCATGAGTTTCTATATGTGGGCAGCAGCAAAGCACCCGATATATGGTGTTGTGGCCAATGATTTGCAGTTCATTGATGTAGGTAAACTGGATGCCTTGAAACCCGCAGAGGAGTTTGTTAAAACAGCGAACTTGTCATTCTGAGCAATGCGAAGAATCTATTAAAATTAATAGGCAGACACACCGGTCTGTCCCTACAAAGCGCATAAACAAACACCAATCGTACGGGCGGGGACGATAACCGCGGAACAAGAAATAATAAACTGTCCCTCTTTGTGAAGAGGGACGAGCAAAGCGGAGGGAGTTTCCACGGACACGGCATGCCGTGTCCGCCCGGTTGATACAAAAAACTCGCGCAAGGTTGTTCCCTCGCGCGAGTAATAATTATAGGTTAATGCTCAACCGTTTGTTTTCCGGTTCCCTCTCCTTGGGAGAGGGTTAGGGAGAGACCATTACTTGACCAAAACCTTTTTGCCACCAACGATGTATATACCTGCATTTGTGATGTTCTCAATCTTGCGGCCTGTGAGGTCATAGATGACAACGTTCTTATTATCGCACCCTATCTCTTTTATAGATGTCTGGTCCTCATTGTATACTACCAGGTTGATTCTGATGTCCTCTGCTGGGCTTTTACCAGTGACTTCACTTACTATGCATTCGCTTGGAATGGTTATATAGTAATCTCCGTTAATGGTTATACCAGATTCCAATACAATTGTCAGGATTTCGCCAGCCAATGTCCAGTTACCCATGCCAGCCGGGAATATGTCATTTTCTGCATTGTATATGGGGAATTGATCGGATGACAATATGCCTTCGAGTCTTATGGCCTCGCTGAATGTTATGCTTATTGTCTTCAATTCAGTGGTGTATGAATTGGGTGTGTAGCTGAATACGGATGGTGGATTTGAAATACCGTAAAGCGATGGATAGATTGTTGCTTCTGTAGCGTTTTCTTCTCTAACGACAACAATTGCATTGTTCTCAAATGCAAGAACGAAACCATCTTTTCTTATCTTTGCTACGCCATCCTCAATAGTGACATTCCATGCGCTGTTGTGGTATGTGGTAGATGTCTTTATCTCATCTTTTGTACCCATGGCTGTTGCTGTCAGGTATAGTCCGCTTGCGTCTTTGATGTAGAACTCTCCGTTGCCTGCGCATTCAAAACTGTATGTATAATATGCCGCATCTGTAATATTCTCTCCGTTGGCATTGGTATGCTTGGTAGGGAGTATGCCATTGTTGAATGGCAAAGCTATGTTGTTATTGGCTATGATGAAGTATTCTCCACTTGCCATAACTGTAGCCTTGGGGTATGTAACCTCTTCCGTGATGATGTACTCGGCACTTGAAGATGCACTTGTATAAACCTGGTCACCGTATGTGAGCTCTACGATAACCTTGAGCGTGCAGTTCTCGGAGATTGTGATAGCACCGTCTGTCTCCTCGTCCTCAACTGTTGGCTCATTACCGTCGGTTGTGTAGTAGTAGGTAACATCTGTTACACCTGCAAGGTCTGTTGTTGCAGAGTGTACATTTACAGTCTGCTCGCCGATATATACACCGCTTGCAAGGTCAATAACCGGAGCCTCGAGCTTGTTCTCGGCAGGGTATACCTTGATGTATGTGATGTACGCATAGCTTGAGTAGTTGCCGCCGTTTGAACCAATGACAAGTTCGTAAACGTTGCCTGCTGCCTGGTTGCCTGCTGTAATCTCAAATGTTGATGTTGCAGTTGAACCAATGCAAGGAGTGCTGACAACTGTTTTGCCAACATATACATTCATGTCAACATTCGGGTAGCTGGTTGCTGAGGGGTGGCCTACAACCTCAATCTTCTCAACAGCGAAACCGAAAGCCGGGAGAATGATCTTTGAACCCGGTTTACCAAGATTCAGGAAACCTTTGCTGTCATAGATGTAGCTGCCCTTGTTTGCTGTAGGGTCAATTTTGATTGTGTTAACGCCATCGGTGTATTCATTGGCGGTTTTGATAGAACTATAGTTGTTCTCCTCCATTGTCGGGATGCTCCACACAGGGTTTGTGAAGTCGAATACAACTGTTTCATTGAGGGTTGTCTGCGCATATGCTGTGGTTGCAAAGGCTATCATCAATGATACTAAAAAAGTAAATTTTCTCATAAGCAAAAAGTTGATTTATAAAGGTTGTGTCAAATTAAACTTGCATCTCGGACCTATTGTAATAAATATCAATAGCTTCGGATTGCAAATTTATTGAAAATTTGTTTCCCTTTATAGCATTCTCGCTTTTTTCTGATATAAAAATAGTCAGGAGCGCGATTGCGCTCCTCACTTGATATGGATTTAACTCTATTTAAGAGTTACTTTACAAATACCTTTTTTTACATGAAATGGGCAAGGATTTCTCCCTGCCCATTTTTTTATGTGCCATTGGCTCGCTTTTTTTTCAGCGACCCGCGGGGCACGACCTTCAGCCGTGCTGCCCGCGACCAATCGCTAAAAAGCTCACCGATAGCAAGAAGTTACTTTACAAGTACCGCTGCGCTTTGCGCGAACTGCTTTCCGTTCGTTGCAAAACATCAAGCGAGCTTGTGTTTTACTCACTTAACCAGCACTTTCTTGCCATTTACAATGTAGATACCAGACTTGGTGATCTCTGCAATGCGACGGCCTGAGAGGTCGTAGATAACATCCTCCTCAGCCTCTGTGTCAACGTTCTCAATGCCAGTTGGCTCAACTACAGTGAATGTGAATGTACCACCGGCATACTCCTCACCGTCGGTAGCCTTGATAAGACCTGCAGGGATTTCGAATGTATATGTACCTGGATTTGAGATAGTCGCATTCATCTCTGGAACGAATGTAACAGTTGCACCATCAATTGTTGCAGCGCTAACCCAATATGTAGCAACAACACCGTTGTTTGCATCCTTCAGCTTGATGTATTGAGCAGGACCGCTTGTGCCAGTACCTGTGCCAGTACCTGTGCCAGTACCTGTGCCAGTGCCAGTGCCAGTGCCTGTGCCAGTACCTGTGCCAGTGCCTGTACCAGTGCCAGTGCCAGTACCAGTACCAGTGCCTGTACCAGTGCCTGTACCAGTGCCTGTACCAGTGCCTGTACCGCCTGCAGCCTGGATAAACTCAATGTCCTTGCTGAACTCGAATGTGATAGCAGAGAAACTCTCTACCTCCTCGTCAGCGGCAGGAGTCTGAGCAATAACCTCAAGTACAATAGGCTCCTCTACTGTGAATGTGAATGTCTCACCAGCGAACTCCTCGCCGTCAGTAGCCTTGATGAGGCCTGCTGGAATCTCAAATGAATATGTACCTGTCTTAGAGATTTTTGCATTCATCTCTGGAACGAATGTAACAGTTGCACCATCGATTGTTGCAGCGCTAACCCAATATGTAGCAACAACACCGTTGTTTGCATCCTTCAGCTTGATGTACTGAACAGGACCGCTTGTGCCAGTACCTGTGCCTGTGCCTGTGCCAGTGCCAGTACCAGTTCCAGTTCCAGTTCCAGTACCAGTTCCAGTACCTGTACCAGTACCAGTTCCAGTACCTGTACCAGTACCAGTACCTGTACCTGTACCTGTACCTGTACCTGTGCCTGTACCACCTGCAGCCTGGATAAACTCAATAGCCTTGTTGAACTCGATTGTGATTGAGCTGAAGCTCTCTACAACCTCGTCAGCAGCAGGAGTCTGTGAAACTACTGCCAATGGAGCAGGTTCTGCGATTGTCCAAGAGAATACCTTGTCGCCTGTCAAGCCCTCGAGCTCGCTGAGATCAAGAGTGTATGTGCCTGGCTCTGTGATTACGATAGGCTCATAGCTCATCAGGTCAACAGCTACATACAAACCTTGCATATAGATGAAGTAGTATGTCTTCTCGCCACATGTG
>JAZRGF010000350.1:0-3751 GCA_045644005.1 Bacteroidaceae bacterium
GCATCCTCAACTGCCTCGATACCTGTTGTACCCTCGAAGTTGAACTGGATAGCCTTAGAAGCCGATGCAATCTCAAGATATGCCTTGTTTGCATTGTTATAGACTGTGCCATCTTCTACCTTTGCAGGATAGAGACCTACAACATCGCCAACCTTTGAAAGGACATATACTGTTGCACCGGTAGCGGGAGTAACGTTCTTGTTGTAGAGTGTACCTGCGAGCATACTTGTAGCCTCGGCTGTGTTAGCTGTGTATGTGAATGTGTACTCGCCCTGTGCTGCGTTTACGAATACAGCAGTGTTTGCAGGGAGGATACCCTCAACCTCGCTCAGTGTAGCCCAATCGCCGTTGATTGAAGTTACTGCGTAGCAAGTAACGTTCTCGGGGATAACAGCATTGTAGCCAAGGATAAGTGTAGACCACTCGGCAGCGCTTACTGCAAGAGTATAGCCGAATGACTTAACCTCGTCGATGTACCAAGCCGATGCGTTGCTATTGTTCACCTGACCATCCCAAGTGCAGTTCCAGTTTGCGATACCGTTGTTTGAGTTCTGAGCGTGGAGCATATTTCCGTTTGCTCTGACTGCGAACTGTCCGTCACCCAAGAGTGAAGGAGCAACAGTTGCAGGAGTCTCGCTCAAACCAAGACCGTTCATATACATATTTGTGTGTACGTTCTTAGCGTAGTAGTTGTCGCCGTCCTTCTCTATAGTCCAAACAGCGTTAGAGTTTGCAGCGTTGTAGTCGTTAGCCCATTTCATTGCGTTGTTTGCGTTGGTGTAGATGAGGGCGGTTGTGTTAACGTAGTTACGATAGGTGTTAGCCGAACGTATGTTGTAGAAACCGCCTACTGTGGGCTGGCTGCTGTACTCCTCGAGGAGGAATGCCGATGAGAAGTTGTCGTTGAAGAAGGGTGCGCCTGCAGCATCATAAGTACCATTTGTTTTTACAACGATATAGCCGATGCCTTTAGCATCGCTGCGCTTACTCTTCCAGCATAGGTAACCAAAGAGTTGCTCGTTGCTGTCTGCTGCTACGTTGTTGCCATTCAAGATTTTCTCAAAAGTGATTTTAGACATAATGTCCTTGCCGTCTTGGAAGCCATGCTCATTTCGGCCTGCGCCACCTTGTCCGTTGTCGTGGTAAACAAGGTATTTGCCGTCGATTGTCTTGAGGCTGATGCCGTCGTTCTCGAATTCCTCGCTGCCGTAGAGTGCGCTCAAGGGGAGTTCTGCATTCTCGGCACGTGCAACTAACGCAATGTCGCTACCTGTGTAGTTGAGGTAGTACTTGTTGCCGTTCTTTGCTACTACAGTGAGGGTGTATGCCTTGCCTGCTACGGGAAGGTTTACATCGGCAGATGCATAAACAACCTGTTTTGCAGCCTCAATCTCGCTCTCGCTTTCAGCTGCTGCAATTGATGCCTTATATGTGTCGATTACCGACTGTACGGGGTAACCTACCTTACCTGCGTATACATCGAAGAATGCTGCTGCCTCGGCTTTCTGCTCCTCGGTGAGACCTTCTGTTGCTGCAATTGCGTTGTTGATGGCCTCTGCTGCCGCAAGGAGCTGCTCTGCTGTGTACTCAGCTGTGTTTGCATGCTGGTTGTAGAGAGCCAAGAGAGCCTCGTAAACTGCAGTCTTAGACAAGTAACTGTCCTTGATGCTCGCATAACGGACAATCTTGTAGAGGTCGAACTCTGCCATATGCCAGTATTTGCGCTCTGCAGTTACTGCGAAACGGATATGACGGTAAGCGGTGTTGGATTCAATTGTTGTAGAATTGTATTTTGTGCTTTTTGTCTGGGGAAGACCGCTTGTGATGTTTGCAATACGTGTGTATGTGTTGTCCTCATTTCGGCCAAGAACCTCAATGCCGTCGGGGAAGTCGTCAGCGCCGTTGAAGTTACGGGTTGTATAGCTGAATGAGAAAAGGTCCATCTCGTTGTTCTCGCCAAGGTCAACCTCGATGTAGTGAATTGACTCACTGTCACCGTGCCAGTTTGTGTGGAAGAAGTTGTTGGTGTCGCCGTCTACGAGGTTGCTGATGTGACCCTCTGAAGTTTCCTGCTGGTTGGTCCAGACGTAGTAGGGGCTGTCCTGCTCTGTTACCTGCAAGGGGAGTTCCTGATTCTCGGGGTTGTAAGCCTCGTTAAGTGCCTCTACTGCTGCTGCGTATGCTGCATCGAAAACAGCTTTGGCTTGCTCGGTCTCGTCTTGCTCTACCTTGCTCATACCGAACTCAGAGATAAAGAAGAAAACCTTGCCGCCGCCGTCTTTCTGCATTGACATAGTCTTGGTTACGCGGTAACGGATAAAACGGTAAGCGTTTCCGTTTGTAAGAACATCAGATGTGTAGTCGGTTGAGTTTGTTGTGGGCAATCCTGTGAGAGTTGCAATCACATCGTAAGTGCCATCGGCCTCGTTGCTACCCTCAACAACAATCTCTGTGGGAGAGTTGACTGTACAGTTCTTCTCACGTGTTTTGAATGAGAAGATGAATGCCTGAACCGACTGGCCCTCACCCATATCAACGCGAATGTAGTGGTCGAGACCGTCAACCGATGTTTTGCCGCCATACTCCGAGTGGAAGATGGTTGCTGCGTTGTCGTCGAAAAGACGCTCCCAGTGTCCCTCGAACTGGTCGCCCCAAGATGTGTTTGTACAGGGCGCGTTTGAGTACAACTTGTTCTGCAAATCGTCAATGGGGACGATCTGATGGTCTGCTTTTGCAGTCTGCAAAGAAAGTACAGACATTGCAAATGCCAAAATAAAAGTAAATTTTCTCATAATATAAAGGTTTAATTTATTTCCGTAAACGGTTATTTTTCGTCATTGCACACACCTCATTGAGATACATAGCCACAACTTCGCAAAGTTATAAAAATATTATTACGCTACAACAAGAACACCCCATTTTTTTTGCGAAAAAAACATTTTTTTTATCAAATTTATATGAAAGGAGCAAACATAAGTAATTGAGTTACACCAAACAAACAGCGTACTGCGAATAAAGAAATAACCACCGAACAACTACAGTCACCTTACCGGCATCCCGTATATCCTGCGCAGCGTGGAATCGAAGGAGAGATATCCAGGACCGGCAAAGAACATAATTATGAATATCACAAGATACATAAGCGACAGTTCCCTATGGGCAAATGTATCGCCTGCGTGAACAACAAAGAATGCAACAGCCATTGTCACAATCATAGGTATCAGGCACAGACGATAGGCCGCACCAAGGATAAAGCCCACGGAACATACCACCTCGGCAAAGATAACGAGCAACAACGAGATGGTGCTTCCAGCACCCAAAGGGTCGGGGAAACTCATTGCAAGGGATTCAAAGGCAGCCCATTTTGCCACTCCGTGACTCATAAAGAGCACTCCTATCACTATACGCATAACAAGAAGCAGCACCGATGACACAGCAGGTGACGGTGCTGTGGGGAAAAGCATTGTTTTTACATCCATATTGTTTTATTTTATTATTTTATGTATGAATAACAAATGAATTGTTATAAATGTTGAAGAGAGGGTTCTAACTCATAAGGCACTGCGTTTTAAGCCGATTGGGTTATTCTTAAACATTTGGAATAAAATAACTTAGTCCTCCTCTTTAACCTTAGATTTGCGCAAGAAAAGAAAGATAAAGTAGAATGATTATATTTGCCTATGATGTTTAACTGATGTAAAGGAAGACGGAGAGTGAACCAACTCTTTTTGTGGAATAGAACCGTTCCTCT
>JAZRGF010000351.1:0-2071 GCA_045644005.1 Bacteroidaceae bacterium
CCGCCACCACTGCTCCCGCTATCTTCAGCAGGCGCAGTGTCATCTTTCTTCTTTGTTCTTCTTTTGGAATTCTACGGTCCATAAAACTTAAAGGATTTCTTATTTTATCAACTTAGAAGCTGTTTAAATTTATATCGTTAAGTTTTTTATAGGTCAAAAATAGAATGTTTTATTATTTTTCGAGGGCGCGTAGCGGGCTACGTAACCAAGAGAAAGAAGAAAACAGGCAATTTTGAACATAAAAAACAACGAAATAACGTCTTCCAGTATAATAATAACTTTTTTTAGAAATTAAAACAGCTTCTTATTTGTTTATATACAAAATGCGTGCCAAAAATCCAATATACTGAAAAACAAGCACATACAAAATATTCAGGGTGTCCATTTACGGACACCCTGAATATAATCGGACAGGAAGGCAGGATTAACGCAACAACCAGCCACCACCGGGGAGATTATCGACACCATACCCTTCGGTATCCTTGTGCACGGGAGGCGGGGGAGGAAAGCCGCCTTCGAAATTCATTCCTGGAGGAGGAGCGGGAAAATTGCCGTCGGGCTTCATTCCCGGAGGAGGCGGGAAATTACCGTCGGGCTTCATACCGCCGGGAGGGAAAGGAAAACCTCCGAACTCATTTTCATCGGCAATACTTATCTCGGCTTTTTTCCACTCGGCAGCAGACATCTCCACGGCATCGGGCAACAGATATACACCGTTGCCAATATACTCGCCACCGCTTATAGCATCGACAACCAGCATCGCATACTCACTACCCTGCCTTACATAGGGCGAGGTGAAGCATATTGCACCGTCGGCCAATGTGCGGGGGAGACAGTATGCCACAAGCGGCTTTTCCTTGTCGGCTATAACCGCATATTTTCCGGGTTGCAGGCTTGTGCTCCTCCAGCCAAGCGCAGGCTGCACGGTAGCCTTGCCCATAAGCAGCGTGGGGCTTGGACCAAAAGTGCCGCCCATAGTTATATATGTTCCGCCCTTTACATTTAAGAGCGCCGGGTTGTCAACGTCAATTCCCATTTCGGGTGCCGGGCAACCGTTGGCAACAACAAAGCCGCCCTCAATATCTATACCCTCGTTACAGTCTATGCCGTCATTGCACGCCGAGTATGCATATATGCGTCCACCCTTTATTGTGAAGCGTCCACCTGCATTTATGGCATCGTCATTGGCAAACACGTAAACAGAGGTATTCTCCCCTGCAATTGTCATTGTGTACTTAGACTCGAGTCCCTCGCAACGCACTCCACTGCCGTAGGCACGAATATCAATTATTCCTCCGTTAATTACAACGGCGCTGTCGCACTTTACTCCTTTTGCCGATGTGTGCGCCTCACGGTCCTCGTGGTGCTGCACGTCGTTTCCATAATTCTCTACAAGCAACACACCGCCGTCCATCTGCATAATGCCGTTGCAGTTTACACCCTTGCCACCGTCGCCATTGTTCCTAAGCGACACTGTGGCGTTACCTATATACAAATGAGTTTCACTCTTGATGCAGGCGCCCGATGTATAATCTGCCTTTTTCTCGCTGAATATGGCATTTCCGTTGGACTCCACACTAAGTACACCATAGACAAGATAAACAGCTGCCTTTGAGTTTATACCTCTTGCAGCATCACCCTCTACAACAGCCTGTACATTTCCGCCAAACAGATATACGTTGCGTGCCTGTATTCCATCGCCCTTGCTGCCACTGCTATGCAATAGAAGGTTGCCGCCCGCGACCGTCACACTGCCCTTCTTGCTCTTGAACGCATCGGCTGTGGCTATGACTCTAATGTTACCGTCGGCAACGAATATGGCGCTATCGGCAACGACTGCGTCCTTGCGCGATGCCTCGACCGAAAAGTTTCCACCGTTGAACAGCAGGTGTCCCGAGCAGTGCACTGCGCTGCTTCGTTCGCCACGCAATGCAATATTTCCGCCACAGAGAACCGCATCGCCCTCAATGCGCACAGCTGCTGCATTCTTGGGAACATATACAGTATCGGTAGGAACACCATCTATAATGTAGCTCGGCGACTCGCCCACCGCACGCACATACACCAACGG
>JAZRGF010000352.1:0-3305 GCA_045644005.1 Bacteroidaceae bacterium
CGAATGTTCTATATGGCGGTGTTGGTTTGATTGCGACCATTAACCCTGAGGAAGAGGAGAAGGAACCGATACATTTCCCCGACCTGCCATATCGTTGGAGCCTGAATGTTACTATTGCTGCCGGTTCACAGTCGGCCGACCTCACCGATGGACGTAACTTCCTCATCAATACATTCCATCTTGGTGCTGTATATAATGTTTGCAACTGGTATGGTATCGGTCTTGGAGCCGATGTGTTCTTTAATGATGCTATCGGCAAAGAGACAAACCGCGGTCTTTTCCGCACAGATGTCGAGTACAAGCAGTCGGACAAGATTCGTGCCGGTGTCAGCATCAACAATGAGTTGCAGTTCGGACGTGTTACAGCAATGGTTGACTGGGGAGTATATCTCTACAACCCTGCGCGCAATTTCTACAATCACGATCACCCGATATACGGTCGCGGCAAGCGCCCGTTGTTCTACAAGATGCACTCTGCGGGTTCTGACGAGGCTTGGCACTATATTCGCTTTGGTGTGAAGTGCCGCGTATGGGACAATATCTATGTACAGGCATTGGCAAAGACACACATGCACATTGCCGAGCAGATTGAGTTTGGTGTAGGTTACAATATTCCTTTCATCAGCAAAAGTAAGCGTAAAGACAGCAAGGATGTGATTTTCCATAACCGCGAGGGCTGGTGGAATGAGTATAAATAATTGACTTCTGTTCAATATAAAAGCCGAATTTACCTTGGGTAAGTTCGGCTTTTTTGTAAAAAAGTTGCTCCGAGAAATGAATATCTTATTCCAAAGGCATGAATATGAAAACAGAGCGTCTTGACAAGAGCGCTCTGTTTTGTGTTATGATAATTAAATGAAGTATTTGAGGTTA
Source organism: Bacteroidaceae bacterium (assembly GCA_045644005.1). GTDB lineage: Bacteria > Bacteroidota > Bacteroidia > Bacteroidales > Bacteroidaceae > HGM04593. The sequence goes on from JAZRGF010000352.1 coordinate 874, forward strand.
TCGAATGATGGCTTGAACTCGCCAGCTTCAATGCGGTGCACAATCTCAACGACCTTGTCGTTCATTGGGGTGGGGACTCCAACCTTGCGACCGAATGCACTTGCTATGCCGTTGATGGCATCGACCTCGGTCTTCTTGTTCTTTTCAAGGTCTTGCAGCATGCTTGCCTTTAGCTTGGCGTGCTTGCGGATGGCAATGGGGATGATGAAGAGCGAAATGGCTTTCTTCAGGCGGCTCCTATAGTCGAGCAACTTTACAATGTCCTTGCCCTGTACAGGCTCTATCTTTATGTTGCCTGCTGCACACACGTCGATACACTCTTTTATGAGCGCCTGGACAATACGGCGTGAAGCCTTGTTTCCTGCTGCCTCGCCGAATGTACAGCCCAGTACTGCACTCATGCCCGAAAAGGCCGAGTTGATGAGTAGCTTGCTCCAGCGTGAGCCGATGAAGTTGCTATCGACCTCAACGGTGCCCATCATCTCCAGGAGTCTCTTTACATTGTTGAGGTGGTGGCTGGTGTTTGCCGTGAGTGAACCGATTGAGAATGAGAGGGAGTCGGGCGCACTGGTGAGTTCGCACACGCCGGGCTCTTGCATTGTCGCTCCCCAAGCTACGGTGCATCCTAGCACTCTCTCTTCGCCTACTATCTCACCTATGAGCAGTTCGGGGATGCCGTTCTGCAGGGTCACGATGACGCCGTCATCGGCAAGGAAATCCTTCAGGTAGGTGACAACTTCCTTGTTCTGCTGCTGCTTGGTCATGAGGAAGATGATGTCATACTTACCGCTCATTGCATCGGGCGTGTATGCCGTTACCTTTTGGGTAAAGTTGACAGTTCCTGTAACCTTTGCACCATTCTTCTGCAGTGCCTCAATGTGTGCCTTGTTGCGGTTGATGAGTTCAATGTAGCCACCGTTCTTTGTTATGTATGCGCCAAGGATTGTTCCCAATGAACCGGCGCCGTATATTGCTACTCTCATAGTCTATGCTCGCTATTGTGTTCTATTTGCCGGCGAAGATAGCTCTTTGAGTTCATAATTGCAATGCTTGGGTGTATATTTTTACCAACTGCGGACTATTTGTTCCTGTCTCTCAGTTCCCAGAATGCCACTGCCGCGGCAGCGGCTACATTTAGTGAATCGACATTGTGCGACATTGGTATGCGCACCACGTGTGTGGCCTTTGCAATGGTGTCGGCGGGGAGTCCGTCGCCCTCGGTTCCCATGATGATAGCCAATTTGGGCAGGGTGGTAAGCGTTGGGTTGTCAATGGCGATTGAGTCGTCGGTGAGTGCCATCGCTGCAGTTGCAAACCCCAGCTGGTGCAGCTGTTCAATGCCGCCGACGAGCCAGCTCCAGGGGACAAGGAATACGCTGCCCATAGAGACGCGCACGGCGCGGCGGTTGAGCGGGTCGCATGAGTTGCGGGTGAGCAGTACGGCGTCGATGCCAAGCGCGGCTGCCGAGCGGAATATGGCGCCTATGTTGGTGGTATCTACAACACCGTCAATGACTACTATACGGCTTGCGTTGCGGCATATCTCCTCGACCGGCGGTTCAATGGGGCGGCGCATGGCGCAGAGCACTCCGCGTGTGAGTGTGTATCCCGTGAGGCGTGCAAGCAGGTCGCGGCTACCGGTATAAACGGGGATGTCGCCGCAGCGTGCTATTATGTCGGCTGCGTCGCCGTTGATATGCTTCTGCTCGCACATCAATGCAAGGGGTGTATATCCGTTGTTCAGTGCAACGTTGATTACCTTTGGGCTCTCGGCAATGAATATGCCTTTCCCGGGCTCATATTCGCGGCGCAACTGTGCCTCGGTAAGTGTACCGAAGAGTTCGCAACCGGGATGGTCGAGGGTTGTTATTTCTATTATGGGCATGGGTTTTCAATATTTCCAACACAAAATTACCAATATGTGGTGTCCGCGCAAATTTTATGTTCCATTATTTTTGTTAAAAATAATATTTTTAAAGTATCTTCGCATAGTATTTGTTTATGTTGCAGTGGCTGTGCTTTGCGTGCTGCTGTCAATACATGGAATATGGATTACCGTAAACTGCTTGTAGATATATACTACCAAGTACAGCTGCTTGCCGGTGAGGGCAAAGTGGCCGATTATATCCCGGCGCTGGCAAAGGTGTCGCCTGAGCATTTCGGCATGTGCCTGAGTGATGTTGATGGCGGGGTATATGCTGTAAAGGATGCCGATGTGCGTTTTTCGTTACAGAGTATCTCAAAGGTGTTTGCCTTGGCAATGTGTCTGGCCGTGAAGGGCGAGGCGCTGTGGCAGAGAGTGGGCAAGGAACCGTCTGGCACCGCGTTCAACTCACTTGTGCAGCTTGAGGTGGAGCTTGGTATTCCGCGTAATCCCTTCATCAATGCGGGTGCATTGGTGTTGGCCGATATCATACTCACATCGTTTGAGA
>JAZRGF010000353.1:0-2229 GCA_045644005.1 Bacteroidaceae bacterium
TTTTCCCTAACATAAGCCAGGAGTTCGCAAAATCGTCGTTCCCTGTGAAGATTTATATGATACACAATCTGCGCACAGAGCCACGTGACTTTGGCGAGGACAGCGGCGACAATGGCGGTGGCACAACACTTGACCCATACAAGACCATCAAGCTTGGCAACTTCGACAACTGGGCCATCAGTTTCAAGGACGAAATCATCAATGGAAACGACACCGAGTATGCACTCAAGCAGTTGCGCTGTGTATTCATGATTGAGGCCATCAAGAATGCCATGGACAAGGGGGAAATAACCTCGCCCGACGAGTTCTGGACAGGCTTCGACTTCAGCCAGGACAAGAAGATGGACCACAAGGACCCATTGAAGGATAACTACAAGTACAAGCTCGGTTTCATTGACGACCTGAACGACAACTTCGGAACAGGCCAGCTGAAACAGTTGTGGCGTCCACTTGAAAGCGTGGTAAGCTGCTACTATTGGGAAAAGGACAAATACAAGGAGTATAACCTTTTCAACGCATACATAAAGAATGCTATGTGGCTCACACCCGAGGAGTTCGAAGCGCGTTATCCCAAGAGCCTCTACCCCATGCTCACCAAGAAGTATGAGATTACCGTGAAGCACATGAAAGAGCAATACGGCATTGACCTGCAAGGTATTGCCTATGGTATAAACAAGTAACAACCATACATCTATGAAATACTATTTCCGCTTTTTAGCAATTACATTGGTTGCTTTTATGGCGACCACATGTGGAACATCACAGAACAGCAATGAGAGTGTTGAAGCCCAGGATATTGCGCTATACGACAGTATCTGGCTGCGCAAGTTCGACAATGCGGCAGAGATAACAGCATTGTACGACTCCATTAAACAGACCATAGCCGAGGATAAAAAAGGAGTCCACACACTTAACCAATGCCACTTTGTATGGAACAGCGGAGAGTACATGTTCAAATGCCGCGGCAAGAACGAGGACATCTACGGATTACCCGAGCACGCGACCGAGCTGTCATTCGACAATGAGGTTGTCGCGCAGTTCGCAAACACAAAGAAAATAGGCAAGTTTGCCGACCACTATTTCACCCTGCAGGCCATGAAAGAGGGCAACAGTTTCAACGACTCGCGCGACGGAGTGACAGCCACGGTATTCTATGAGATAAGAGCGCTCAACGAGAACGACTATAACAAGCTGCGCACCGTCTTCACAAGCAAGAACAGCGCACTGCACAACGAATACCTTGAGAGGCTGAAATTCCCGTTGCAGAACAGCGGATGCACCGACGGGCTCAAGAGCATTGAGCCGCTCATTGAGGAGAACGTTGCCGACAGCCCGTTGAAAACCGAAGTGCTTGAGATGTACAGGCTCTTCACCCGCCTAATGCCGGGCAACCCGGCACCCATATCAGTGCTGAAGGATATCGAAGGTAACGAGCACACCTTTGAGGAGTTCAAAGGCAAGGTACTTGTCATTGATGTATGGGCAACATGGTGCCACAGTTGCCTTGAGCACATGCACAAATTCACAGGCATGCGCTACTGGTTCCGCCGTGAAAGTGACGTTTGTTTCGCTACAATTTCCATTGACCGCAGCGAGGACAAGGAGGCATGGATAGAGAGCATCAGAAAGCACAACATGCTGGGCTTGATTAACCTGTTCCCCGACTGCGAGGAACAATCACAGTTCGAGAGCGACTTCCAGATATCAAGTGTTCCACGTTACATAATCATTGGCAAAAAGGGCGAGATTATATCGGCTCATGCGCCGACACCTGGCCCCGAAATGGCATCCATGATAGAAAAGGCACGTTTTGCCGAGTTCTACACCGGCCCCGGAACAAATTTCCTGGACATAACATTGGAAGAGGCAATTGCAAAGGCCACCCAGGAAAACAAGCACATTTTCATTGAGTGCCACACCGACGGTTGTGTGCCATGCAAGATGATGAAAGACAGGGTATTCCCACATGACAAAGTGGCTGAATACCTGAACAGGGAATTTGTGAGCATAAGCATTGGCGACGAGAGCGACGAAGGTGCACGCATTTTGGAAAAATTCGACGTGCAGATGTTCCCGACTTACCTGATTCTTGAACCCAATGGAGAACCCGCTGGTGTAATTATGCAGACAGAAACAGATATCGATGCTTTTATAAACAAGATAGAAGAAGTAAAGAACAGTAAACAGTAAAAACTGAAATACTATTGCGTTAGCGGCCCGGAAATTTCC
>JAZRGF010000354.1:0-1574 GCA_045644005.1 Bacteroidaceae bacterium
CATGAAAAAGAGTATATTATTCCTTGCAATGTCACTGTTTGTCATTGCCGGCGCAGTTGCTCAAAGCAGCATTACAATATGTGGCACACGCTTTAATGTGGAGTGCAACGAAGAGGAGATGACTGCTAAAATCGTAGACCACAAGTACCGTATCGATGACCGTGAGTTCCCGGTATATGCAACAAACAGAAAAATAAAGTATCCAAAGGTTGATGGCGTGCTGGAAATCCCCGAGAGCATTGTGGTAAACGGCAAGATGTACTATGTAACCGCCATCGGCCGTGCTGCATTTGCCGGTTTCAAGAACATAAAGATTGTGAAATTGCCTGCGGGTATTGAAAAGATTGAGGCCTATGCATTCTTTCGCAGTTCAATTGAGGAGATTGTCATTCCCGCATCGGTTGAGATTGTTGAGGATCGTGCGTTCGGTTACTGCAAGAATTTAAAGGACCTTGTATTTGAGGGCAATGATATTATGCTTGGCAGTGGTCTCTATGACGAGAGCCTCAATATTAATGTACGTTACATGGAAACAGGCGGCAACGACATGGCGCAGAACAGTATTAAAGAGGAACGTCGTAAAAAGAGCGAAAAGGCGAAAGAGACGTTCGTTGTGGGAACATCGGATGTGGACACCGATATTCCTCATGTATCAACAAAAAACGATGAGACATTTGCCATAATCTTCGCCAACGAGAAGTATGATACCGTGGCAAATGTGGAGTATGCAATAAATGACGGCGAGATGTTCCGCAACTACTGCCTCAGGACTTTGGGTATACCCGAGGAGAATATCCACTTCCGCAAGAATGCGACACTGAACCATATAAAGAATGAGATTGCATGGATTGAAAAAGTTGCACAGGCTTATGATGGTGAGGCTAAATTCATTATCTACTATGCCGGGCATGGCATCCCCGATGAGAATACAAGGGCTGCATACCTGTTGCCAACCGACGGCAGTGGCACAAACACTGCCACAGGTTACAGTCTCGACGAGATGTACAGTAAACTTGGCAACACAAATGCAAAGAACGTTACGGTTTTCCTTGATGCATGTTTCAGTGGTGCCATACGTGGTGACGGTATGCTTGCATCGGCACGCGGCGTGGCTGTGAAGGTGAAGAAGAATGCCGTAACAACCGGTAATCTGGTTGTGTTCAGTGCTGCGCAGGGTGACGAGACTGCATATCCTTACAATGAGAAGGGGCATGGTATGTTTACATACTTCCTCCTGAAGAAACTGCAGGAGAGCAAGGGCGAGGTTACATATGGCGAACTTGCAAAATACATAAAGGAGCAGGTTTCGCGCCGCGCGATTGTTATCAACGAAAAGAGCCAGACACCTACTGTGATACCGTCGAGCAGCGTGGGTGAGGGTTGGAAAAAAATGAAACTGAAATAAGGGGCATTGACCCGATAATATTAAAATCAATGAGGCCGGGTCAAAAGTATTTTTGCTCCGGCCTCTCTGTTTTTGTTTTATCGGCAAGATTTTAGTCAGAAGAATGGTATTTTGGCTTATATGAGTTCTTATGCAGCCTTATTACACTCCATATACGTTCCATAAGCAC
>JAZRGF010000355.1:0-1137 GCA_045644005.1 Bacteroidaceae bacterium
CTTCAATGTTGTCAAAAAGTTCTTGAATGCTATTTTCATAGTTTTTTTGTTTTATCAATCGTTCTTTTTTATAGTATCGACAGGGTTGGCACTTGCGGCACGCAACGATAGCAGAAGCTGCACAGAATATACCACAGCCAAAACAAGCAATGCACCGACAATGTATATCCACAGCGGAACATCGCAACGCATCTGTGCAAGCGTCGATAACCATTTGTCATTCCACCACACTGCCAACGCAATACCACAAACCGTTGCCGGCAACACAATCCATAACAGACGCACACCAAGAACAGCAAGCACATCACCTACCTTTGCTCCGCACACCCTACGCACTGCAATCTCCTTGCTGCGGCGCACCATCTCGCCCTGTATGTAGCCAATGAGACCAATCAGAGCAATGAGCAGTACAACTACAGCCACAACCACCATTCCGTTTCGCATTGCTCTGACATCGGCAAAAGTGTGTTCAACCCAATCGCGATAATATACCAGTTTGTGTTTGAAATACCCGTCATTGACAGATGAGACAGCCTCTTCGAGCGCCGTTACATTCCCGGCATTCACCTCGTCAAGCAGAATGTTATACAGCACCACAGCATTGTACTCGGGAGCCATATCGCTGACATAAGGCACAGTATGCATCACAATGGGCTCAACGACACCGGTACTCAACATGCGGAAATCGGCCACTACACCCACAATTTCAAAGCTTTGCCCCGAACCGTCGTAGATAATCTTGCCGATAGGTGAATCCTCCCACCCACGCATCTCTACATACCTCTCGTTCACAATAGCCTTGTCAGCGCCATCAGTGGCAAAGAAATTGCGACCTTGTAGAATATTCATTTGCATCGAGGGGATATAGTTATGGTCGATTATATCCCATCTGCAACTGAAGAGCAGGTTTCCCTGTTCATCCACGCAAGGCATCCCCGAATAGCCTTCGAGCGGAGACTGCGCAGACATCCCTGCATTCTCCACAAAAGGCAAAGAGCGCAACTTGTCGGCAATGACACCGGCATCCCCTATTTTTGTAGAGAGCTGCGCAGCCATGAGTCTGTCGAACTTATAGCCATAATCGGCATTCACGACATGGGATGCCTGCCTTGCGGTAACAAACAGGAATATAACCAC
>JAZRGF010000356.1:0-1144 GCA_045644005.1 Bacteroidaceae bacterium
TTGCCGAGCGTGAGCGTGCTCCAATGTACGTTGTAGGTGAAACAACAGGTGATGCCCGTTTCGCTTTCGAGCAGGCCGACGGTGTTCGTCCGTTCGACCTCTCGGTGAGCCAGATGTTCGGTTCTTCACCAAAGACATATATGGTTGACAAGACTGTCGAGCGTCACTACAAGGATGCCGAGTATGACGCAGAGAACATTGAGGAGTACTTGACCGATGTTCTGCGCCTTGAGGCTGTTGCTTGTAAGGATTGGTTGACAAACAAGGTTGACCGCTCCGTAACAGGTAAGATTGCACGCCAGCAGTGCCAGGGTGAGATTCAGCTCCCGCTCAGCGACTGCGGTGTGGTAACACTCGACTACCGTGGAAAGCAGGGTATTGCAACATCTATCGGTCACGCGCCACAGGCGGGTCTTGCCGATCCTGCAAAGGGTTCAGTGCTTGCAGTATCCGAGGCTTTGACAAACATTGTACTTGCTCCGCTTGCAAACGGTATAAAGAGCATTTCGCTCAGCGCCAACTGGATGTGGCCTTGCCGCTCACAGGAGGGTGAGGATGCACGTCTGTATCGCGGTGTCGAGGCGCTCAGCGACTTCTGCTGCGACCTCAAGATTAACGTGCCTACAGGTAAGGACTCTTTGTCAATGACACAGAAGTACCCCGACGGTACAAAGGTAATAAGCCCGGGAACAGTGATTGTTTCAGCAGGTGGCGAGGTATCGGATGTACGCAAGGTGGTTTCTCCTGTAATGGTCAACGAGCCAAAGAGCGCATTCTATCATATCGACTTCAGCTTCGACCACTTGCGTCTTGGCGGTTCTGCTTTCGCGCAGACACTCAACTGCATTGGTGACGATGTTCCTACAGTTGCTAACCCCGAGTATTTTGCCGAGGCTTTCGATGCCGTACAGCGCCTTGTGAAGGAGGGACTTATCCTTGCCGGTCACGATATCTCGGCCGGTGGTCTCATCACCACATTGCTCGAGATGTGTTTCGCAAACACAACAGGCGGTATGGAAATCGACCTCAACGGTGTTGTTGAGAAAGACATTGTTAAACTGCTGTTTGCCGAGAACCCTGCACTGGTAATTCAGGTTGCCGACAAGGACAAGTGCCGCATGCAGGAGATTCTTGACGAGGCGGG
>JAZRGF010000357.1:0-1911 GCA_045644005.1 Bacteroidaceae bacterium
CTTCAGTCGGTGCGCACCTCGCCGCTCGCTGCTTGTCGCAATGCTTGGGGCGGCAAGAACTCGCTGCGCTCAAACATCATGCCGCCTATTTCCAAGCATTGCTCGGCTACTCGCTGTGCCTCCCAACGCTGCCCTTCCGCCGTTGGCGGCGAATTACCTTTGCAATGAAGATTCATTGACATACATAGTGGACTTTGACGCGTAACTTGAAGAAAATACAAGTAAACGATTAAGGTTGAGGACTGATGTAGAATAAGACTATAAGCGTATTGATATCCACACTAAATTTCTACTGAGCCAATATCTCCTATCAATAAAGGGATTTTTTATATGTTAACTTCTTTTAACTATTAAAATTAGTTTGCTAACTAAAAAATATAGTTCTTTGCGGTGTGAACTAAATAAAATAGTTCGAGCCAACAAATTTTTTAGTTTAAAATCATAAAAGTAACTATATTATAGTTGGAGTTCTTTGTGTATCTTGTCATACTGAACGCAGTGAAGTATCTCTATTTTGCGAGTATTTGAGATCCCTCGTCGCTTTACTTTCAGTGAAGTTGCTTACGCTCGGCATAATTCAAGTAAACTTGATTCTGCACTCACTTACTCGCAACATTATCTCTGTCGGGATGACAAATAACAGTAACATGCCGATTGTAATATTAAAATTATTACCCAAACTTTTAGTTTGAAACCATAAAAACTCAATATCATGAAGAACTTGACAAAGAGAGAAGAGGAACTGATGAAACTCTTTTGGGAGAAGGGCGCATTGTTTGTAAAGGAGATTATCGATTTGCTCGATGAGCCTAAACCACATTTCAACACCATATCTACAATTGTGCGTGGTCTGGAGGCGAAGGGGTATGTGGCACACGAGGCATTCGGAAACACCCATCGCTACTATGCTGCTGTGAGCGAGGCCGAATATGGCAAGCTGTCATTGGGTAGTGTGGTGAGCCGTTACTTTGGCAGTTCGTACCTCAACGCCGTATCGTCGCTGGTAAAGGAGGAGAAAATCTCTCTCGACGAACTTAAAGAACTTATTGACCTTGTTGAAAAACAAAAATGACAGCTATTATGGGCGTTTTCATTGTTTACATAATCAAATCATCGCTTTTACTTGCGATGTTCGTTTCGCTCTTTATGCTCTTTATGAGCCGCGAGACTTTTCACAAGCTCAACCGTTACCTGCTGTTGCTTATTATAGTGGTGTCATTGGCTCTGCCTTTTGTCAATTTGGGTGTGAGCACTCCGTTGCAGGGGGTGTTTGACGCTATTGAAAACGGCTTTGCAAAAAACGATGATGCATTGCATGTTGCCGATGTCTCTTTGATGGGCGGGCTGCCGGAGATGACCACTCAACCAAAAGTCGTAACATTTGATGCTATGGTAATGGCTGATGCCGCACTTGTAGCAATAGAGGAAAGGGGTAGTACTGCACCGGTGTGGCAGATTGTGTTGTTAGCTATATATGGCTTGGGTGTTGCGCTACTTGTAACAAGACAGGTTGTCATGTACGTCCAGCTGTCGCGTTTGATTATCCGCAGTAATAAGGTCCCTGCCGAGCAGTACGGCTTGGATGGTGTGAGGCTACGCCTGCATAACGGCGAGGAGAAACCTTTCAGTTGGTTCGGTTGGGTAGTGGTGTCAAACAATGATATGGCCGAGGGTGCGCGCGAGATACTCACCCACGAGGCGGCACACGTCAGAGCAGGGCACTCATGGGATATAATGCTTGCCGATGCTGTGATAATAATGCAATGGTTCAACCCGCTTGCGTGGATAATGAAGAACACTCTGAAGGATATACACGAGTTCGAGGCCGATGAGGCTGTTATTTCCTCGGGCGTGAATGCAAAGCAATACCAATTATTGATAATAAAAAAAGCCGTTGGCGCAAGGCTCTAC
>JAZRGF010000358.1:0-19161 GCA_045644005.1 Bacteroidaceae bacterium
CTTGACCATATTACCTTCTGTTTCTTTTCGGGGGCGAAACGGGCTTCAGTCCTTTTTACTCCTTTGGAGCGTAAAAATACAAAAAAATGACAAGTAGTATAAATTTCTACGAAAAAAATATAGTTATTCGTCTGTTTTCTCGCTTGTTTCCCATGCGGCGATGTTGCGCATGAGCTGTTCGTAGCCGCATCTTTCTACCGCGCTGTGCTTGAATAGCGCCTTATATTCGGCTTGGGTAAGTGCGAGCCACTTGTCTCTTGTCATCTGCAGCAACGCTTCACTGGGTTGCAGTTCCGGGGTAGAGTTGGCACTTGCAAAGCGGTTGTGTGGACACACGGTCTGGCAACGGTCACATCCATAGAAGCAGTTTCCCATCTTTTCACCGATATTTTCGGGCAACTCGTCGCGGTGCTCTATGGTCAGGTATGAGAGGCACTTGCGTGCATCGAGCCCTTCACTGCTCAATGCATTTCCGGGGCAGGCATCGATGCACTTGCGGCAACTGCCGCAAAGGTTGCGCTCGCAGGGGGCATCGTAGCAAAGTTCAATGTCTACAAACAGTTCGCCCAAAAAGAAGTTTGAGCCTTTGCCGGGGATTATGAGTTGGCGGTTGCGCCCAATGTAGCCTATGCCGGCCTTCACTGCCCAGTAACGCTCAAGCACAGGTGCCGAGTCGCAGAAGGCGCGTCCTTGAGCTGTGCAAACACTGTTTATGCTCTGCAACAGCCTGTAGAGCCTGTCCTTTACGATTTTGTGATAATCCTGCCCTTGTGCATAGTCGGCAATGCCATCAATATGTTGTTGGGGAGCATAGTTCATTGCAACTGATATTATGCTTTTACACCCCTCGACAAGCAGGGTGGGGTTGAAGCGTTTGTCGCAATTGCGTTCAAGGTAATGCATTGTGGCCTGCTTTCCTTCCTCTATCCAGCCATTGTACATTTCGGTCACTTCATTGCTGGCAGGCTCGGCCTTTGAAATGCCGCACACGTCAAAACCAAGGCGTAGTGCTTCGGTCTTGACGTGTGCGGTAAATTCTTCTTTTGTCATAATTCGAACTGCTTGAATTCGTAGCCTTGCTCCAATAGCCACTCTATGGAGCGCGGTAGGGCATACCTGAGGTTGTTCTCGGAGCGCAGCGAGTCATGGAACGTTATTATGGAGCCGTTGCGTACATATTTCTTTACGTTTGCAAGCACGTCCTCTCCTTGAAGGCGGTTGCTGTAGTCGCGTGTCACAAGGTCCCACATTACAAATTGGTAGCGTTTACTCAACTCTTTGTATTGGCTGCGGCGTAGCATGCCGTGTGGCGGGCGGAACAGGTTGCTGTGTATCATGGCGTCGGCCTTTTCAACATTGGCAAGATATTCCGGGGTGTCCGTGAACAGGCCTTTCAGGTGGTTGAATGTGTGGTTGCCCACTCTGTGCCCGGCCTCAACGACCTGTCGGTACTCCTGCGGATGCTTGCGCACGTTGTCGCCAACCATGAAAAATGTGGCTTTGATGTCATAGTGTTCCAGTATCTCCAACACCCATGGCGTGACAACGGGGATGGGGCCGTCGTCAAAGGTGAGATAGACTGCCTTTTCGTTGGGGTCCATTCTCCACAGCGCCTTGGGAAAGAGGTTGCGCACAAAACCCGGAACCTGCTCTATGAACATCTTTACAGTTTGCTCTGTTTCATCAATTTTCTTAATCCCTGCTCAATCAGTTGCATTTCGTTGTTCGACAGCCCCATGTTGTCGAGTGTCTGGTAAATGCTTCCAATTACCATTCTCTTCATTTCGGCATCCTGCTTGTTGTGTATCTTCTCAAGTATTGCCACCTGTTTGTTGAAGCAGTCGCAGAGTTCCTTTACGACTTCCTCTCTTCCCATGTTGCTGCTTTTGCCTTTGTCGAGCAATTCCCAGGCGTGCTCTACAAGCGAGATACGGTGGTAGAGCATCACGTCGTTTATCTCATATGGCTTGAGCGTGTTGTACCATATCACATGCTCAAGTTCGTTCTTGAGTATGCTGTTCGCCATTTTGTCGCGTCTCTCTTTGAGCATTGCCAGCGTGTCGTCGCCCAGGAACAGCTCCTGCATCACAGCCTGCTTTATTGGGTCATTGCCGGTATTGTCTATCTCGTTCTTGTAGTCGCGTTGCACCTGATATATGATATTGTATACATCGGCAAGTGCAATGGTGTTGTCTCTCAACGCATCATAAGCTACTATCTCTTCGGGGAATTCGTTGTAGGCCTTCTCCAGAACAGCGACAATTCTTGCATCTTCTTCCTCGCTGTTGAGCATATCGGTCGCCAACTGCGCAATGAGGTTGCGGTGAGTGCCAATCATGCGTCTGATGGTCTCGTCGGCATAGTAATCCTTGTACTCCTTTACGCCGCCCCATTTGAAGCGGTTTATGACATTGTCATAGAAGCGGTCTATGTCTACGGGGTGCTCACCGGCATTGGTGTCATATCCCAGCTTGTTCCAATCGAACGGTGTTATGCGGTATGCCAATCCCTCGTGAACAAAGAATTTCTTCAATATGGCCGGGTAGTTCTTTTCGCCAACTGTCATTGACATGTAAAGTGGGCGTTCCCAGTTTGCATTGGCAATCATGTCGAACAGCATGTACTCATGACGGTAGATAGCACCCTTGTCACTGATGTCTATTTCCATATATTCGGGCATGTCGTGCTCATATTCCTGCGGAATTACCATTCCCGAACGCATTACGGCAGCAGAGTCTATTGGTATATAGAGTTTCTCGCAGGGGATAATGCTCTTTGGAAGCTCAATACGGTCTTTTCTTGGACGGCCTTCGTTGATTGCAGTCTCGTAGAGCTTTATTATTTCGTCGACAACCTTGCGTGCCTCGGATTTCTTTGTTGCGTTGGCTTCGAGAATCCAATGCTTGGTGATCTTGTTCAACTCGAACGGGTTGTCACCGAATGCTCTGTTGAATTTCTCGGGGAATGCATTGCGGTACTGCATGATGAAATCTTCCATGGGGAACACGTAGACATATATGTTTGTGTTTCCTGCGTAGTTGATTCTGTCCCAAGTGATGGGGAGGCTTGGCGAGTCATACGCCGGGCGTTTCATCTGGTCGGTGTACCAGTCGGTCTGCAGGTATGAGAGGTTGCATACACGTGCATCGGTGCGTTCACCCTCCACCTCTTGGTTATACCATAGCGGGAAGGTGTCATTGTCGCCACATGTGAATATTATCGGGCAACCCTCGTCGGGCAGTGTGTTCAGGTAGTTCTGTCCAAAGTCACGGCAGGCATAGCGTCCGCTGCGGTCATGGTCGTCCCAAGTCTGTGAAACCATCTGCACGGGAATGAGCAGGCAGGCAGCGGCCACCAGTGCGTTGGTGAGTGCATTCTCCTTCTTTGTGTATTTGCGGATGATGTCTACGATTCCTGCTACACCCAAGCCAATCCAGATGGCAAAGGCATAGAATGAACCGGCATATGCATAGTCGCGTTCACGGGGCTGCAAAGGTGTCTGGTTCAGGTAGAGCACAATTGCCAGGCCTGTCATGAAGAAGAGCATGAACACTACCCAGAACTGCTGCTTGCCTTTCTTGCCCTTCTTGAGCTGCCATGCAAGTCCAATGATGCCAAGTATAAGCGGGAGTGCAAAGAAGACATTACGTCCCTTGTTCTCTCTGACTGTTTCGGGCAGTTTGCTCTGGTTGCCCAGGCGTATGTTGTCGACAAAGGGGATACCTGTTATCCAGTTGCCATACTCCTTCTCGCCATAGTTGTTCTGTATGTCATTCTGGCGGCCAACGAAGTTCCATAGGAAATAGCGCCAGTACATGTGGTTCACCTGGTAGTTGATGAAGAAACTGATGTTGTCAAGCTGTGTGGGGACCTTTACGTCAAGTGGCTTGTGCTGTTGCTTTCTTACGTCGGGGTATTTTGCGCGGCGGGTATTCTTTATGGTTCTGCCAATCCATCTTTCGTACTCGCCTGCGTGGTCGCTGCTGTACATTCTTGGCAGCAGCATGTTTTGCACGAAACAATACTCCTTGTTGTAATCGATTATCTCATATTCATCAGGGTCCGATGCGTTCTTCTTCCCGACACGCATATATACGGGGCTTGTCTTGACCGACATTGCTTCCCCGTCCCTGTCTCTGTCCACCTCGGCGTCAAAACATTCACCATAGAAGAGCGGGCGTGAACCGTACTGTTCGCGGTTGAGGTATGAACCCAATGTAAAGATGTCCTCGGGTGAGTTCTGGTCCATTGGTGTGTTGGCCGATGAACGTATCACAATGAGCGCGTACGATGAGTAACCAATCATAATGAGCAGCAGGCTCAGGAATGATGTGTTGAACACCCTGTTGCTTACAAGGTACTTCCTGGTTATTTGTGCGCCTTTGTATGACACACTGCTTCTTGTGCACAGAATGTATATGACAGCCAGCGCTATTGCTCCAATGACAATGCTGCCACCTATGCTGTTGCCATAGAACGGGATGCCAAGCAACGCTATGGCAAGGGTGAAGAGTGTGGCAATTGTCTTTTGGCTCTTGCCCTTCTCGGTACAGTAGATACCAGCGATGAGGGTTGCTGTAAGCAACAGGATGTAGATGTACAATCCTGTGTTGAAAGAGAGGCCCAGGCCGTTTACGAACAGCAGCTCGAACCAACCGCCAATCTTTACTACTCCCGGTACAATGCCGTAGAGTACCACCATTACAAGGGCTGCCGAAACAGCCAATGCCAGCAGCGAGCCTTTGAAGCTTGCGTTGGGGTATCTCTTGTAGTATACTACAAGCACGATGGCCGGGATGCAGAGCAGGTTGAGCAGGTGCACTCCTATTGACAGGCCCACAAGGTAGGCAATGAGCACCAGCCATCTGTCGCTGTGTGGCGAGTCGGCGCCGTCCTCCCATTTGAGGATTAACCAGAATACAGCAGCTGTGAAGAGCGAAGAGTAGCCGTAAACCTCGCCCTCTACGGCGCTGAACCAGTATGTGTCGCTCCATGTGTAGGCCAGTGCGCCCACGAGACCGGCACCAAAGATGGTTATCATCTGGCTCCCGGTAATCCGCATGCTGTCACTTACAAGCAGTTTGCGTGCAAGGTGTGTGATGCTCCAGAAGAGGAACAGAATGCCTGCGGCGCTCAACAATGCCGACATGATGTTCACCATGAATGCCACCTTGTCGGGTGTGGCAAACATTGAGAAGAAGTTTGCTGTGAGCATGAAGAATGGCGCACCGGGCGGGTGGCCAATCTCTAATTTGTTGCCGGAGAGAATGAACTCGGGGCAATCCCAGAAACTGGCAGTGGGCTCAACTGTCAGGCAGTAGGTCAATGCCGCAATGAGGAACGTGAGCCATCCCAGGGCGTTGTTCCAGATTTTGAACTGTTTCATTATTTTATCTTATTTTTCGTTATCTCTTGAAAAAGAGGACATTTTTGTCCATAAATTTCGCAAATTTACCTAATAAATGGCAGAGGGCAAAATATTGGCCCACAATTTGCCCTGCCGTTAAGATTTATTTATAAAAAAAGACCGCTGCAAGTGAATTACAGCGGGTCAATATCGTAGTACATTACAATGGAGCGGTAGCGTGGCTGTTCGCAGTAGGCTTGCTGGATGTTCTTCAACACCTCGTTGATCTTGTACTGCGAGAGTCCGTTTTCCACTTTCAGAACAATTTTTCTTATGTAGAGCTGCTTCACCTTTGCCACAGGCGGCAGGTCGGGGCCAAGTATGCGTTCGTCAAAAATCTCTCTCATGTGCCGGCCTATTGTCTCCGAGAACTCCTCCAGCACATGCACGTCGCGGTGCTTCATGTAGATGTATATGAGGCGGTAAAAAGGCGGGTAGTGGAACAGCATGCGCTCCTGAAGCTGCTGGTTGTAGAATGAGATATAGTCGTTTTCCACAATCTGCGGTATTACGGGCGCATCGGTCATCTTTGTCTGCAGGAACACATTGCCCTGTCCGTTCTTACGGCCTGCGCGGCCTGCAACCTGTGACATCAACTGGAATGCACGTTCGGTAGCCCTGAAATCGGGGTAATTGAGCAGTGTGTCGGCATTGACAATGCCCACAACCTCCACATTGTCAAAGTCCAGTCCCTTTGAAACCATCTGTGTACCAATGAGGATGTCGGTCTTTCCCTCCTGGAAATCGCTGATGATTCTTTCGTATGCTGTGCGTGTACGTGTGGTATCAAGGTCCATACGCTCTATGCGTGCCTGTGGAAAGAGGTTCTGCAGGTCGTCCTCAATCTTTTCCGTACCGTAGCCCAGCGTGCTGAAGCTGCGTCCCTCGCAGTTGGGGCAGTGTACCGGTGCGGGGATTGTGTAACCGCAGTAATGGCACACAAGCTTGCCGGCATTCTTGTGCAGGGCAAGGCTCACGTCGCAGTGTTTGCAATGCGGCACCCATCCGCATGTGCGGCACTCAATCTGTGGCGAGTAACCGCGGCGGTTCTGGAACAGTATAATCTGCTTTTTCTCCTTCAAGGCACGGCTCATGGCCTCAACAAGGGGGTCGGAGAATGGTCCCACCGTGAGTTTCTTGCGGGTATACTCCTGCATGTCAATTACCTCAATGTGCGGCAACTGCACTGCGCGGTGTCTTGTGGTAAGGCTCACAAGGGCATACTTCCCGGTTGTGGCATTGTAGTAGCTTTCAATGGACGGTGTAGCAGTGCCAAGCAATGTCTTTGCACCAAAGTATGATGCCAGTACAATAGCTGCATTGCGCGCATTGTAACGCGGTGCGGGTTCCTGCTGCTTGTAGCTGTTCTCGTGCTCCTCGTCAACAATCACCATTCCCAAATTCCTGAACGGAAGGAATACCGACGAACGCACGCCAAGGATAATGTCATATGGTTCGTCGCCAAGCTGTTTTTTCCATATCTCCACCCTCTCGGCATCGGTGAACTTCGAGTGATAGAGGCCAATGCGGTTGCCGAACACGCGGCGCAGTCTCTCTACAATCTGTTTTGTGAGTGCAATCTCGGGCAACATATACAGCACTTGCTCACCGCGCTTTATGGCTTCGGTTATCAGGTGGATGTACACTTCGGTTTTTCCGGCCGATGTGACACCATGCAGTAGCGTCACGCTCTTTTGTGTAAATGAATCTTTGATTTCATCGAATGCTTTCTGTTGTGCCGGGTTCAGGGTATTCACCGGTTGGCATGGTGTTTCGTTACGGTCAAGGCGGCCTATCTCAACCTCGTATGTCTCAAGTACGCCCTTGTCCTGTAGTTGCTTGTATATCGGCGATTGCACCTGTGCAAGTTCAAGGAGACTATGCTTGGAAATCTCCTTAGGGTTTTCGCCAAACGGGTTGGTCTGCTGGATGTATGTCATCAGCAACCTCTTTTGTCTGGGAGCCCGGCCAAGCGACTGCATCAGTATGTTCAGCCATTTCTCATTGCAGTATTCGGCCGTGAGACGCACTCTCTGTTCTGTGCGTGGCTTGAACTCGCCTTTCAGCCCTTGTGGAATTGCCGCCTTGTATATGTCGCCCAAAGAGCAAAGGTAGTATCTCGAAATCCACTCCCATAGCTTCATCTGGCTTTCGAGTACAATGGGTGTCTCGTCGAGCACCTCTTTTATGGGTTTTACGCTGTAACCATTGGGTTGGTTGTCATGTAATGTTGTCACCAAAGCCGTGTAGCTCTTTTTTGTTCCCAACGGAACGGTCACACGGCACCCGGGGAGGACTCTCCCCTCAAGCTCCTGTGGAACACTGTATGTGAATGTACCGGGCAGGGGCAATGGCAATATGACATCGGCAAATTTGCTCATAACGCAGATGCGAAGTTATTAAAAAGCCGGCAAACGGCAAAATGTAGCCGATGTCGCATTTCCTTTTTTGTTGCTTTGTTTTGAGCGGGTATTTATCTATTTTTGCACAATAGTCAACTAAAACGATAAAATCATGTTCAAGATAAGATTTGTTCCGGTTCTATTGCTTGGGGTGTCACTGCTCTTCTCTTGCGGTGGCGGTAAGGCTGCTTCGTCGGCCGTTGCAGCCTATGATGCTGCGGTAGAGAAAGTGATGCTTGCCGGCAGTTCCGAGGAGTTGGTCGAGATTTCATATGCTCTGCATCTTGAACTCGCAAATTATACAGCAGCCGGTGGCTCGCGCAATGTCAGGGAGGCAAGGCAAAGATTCGAGACGGCGGTAAAAGATAAGGAGATTGAGTTCTACACTGCGCCACGTACTAAAAAATAGCGGTAAAAACCGCTATTTTTCATTTGTTGAAGAGTGTTTGGCAATTGTCAGTTGCCGGCGAATCCCTTTATGTCATTTCCTGTAGGACTCTGGAATGCCTTGAGCCCGAACTGTGGAAGTGTGGCTGTTATGTATTCAAAAACCTCGGATTGCAGATGCTCGTAGTCGACCCATGCAGTACCGTTAAAGAAGAAGTATAGCTCCAGGGGTAGTCCTTGCGCTGTAGGCTGCAGCTGGCGCACCATTGTTATCATCCCCTTGTTTACCTTTGGATGGTTCTTGAGCCATAGTTCCAGCCACTCCCTGAAGACGGTGAGGTTCACCGGCTTCTTATCATTACCGGTAAAGAGTCCGCTTTTTTTCAGCTTTTCAACTTGTTCGTCATTGCAGAAAGCAACAGAATTCATGTCAATGAATATGGAGCGCTTTATGCGCCTTCCTCCACTGTCGAACATACCACGCCAGTTCTGGAACGATTCGCTCACCAAGGCATATGGCGGAATGGTTGTGATGGTCTTGTCCCAGTTCTGTATCTTGACGGTTGTGAGTGATACATCCTGCACCATTCCGTCGGCACCGTATTTCTCCATTGTAATCCAGTCGCCAGGGCGCAGCATGTCATTGGCCGACAGCTGCACACCAGCCACAAGTCCCATGATGCTGTCCTTGAATACAAGCATGAGCACTGCTGCCGATGCTCCAAGTCCGGCAAGCAGGTTGGTGGGGTCTTTCTCAATTATAATGCTTGTTACGTAAATGAGCCCGATGCATATGATAACAATCTTCAGCATCTGGAACACGCCCTGTATCGTGTGGTTTTTGGTCTTCTTCGCCTGGCTGGAAATCTGGTACAGGGATGTCAGCACGCCACAGCACAGCTTTACAAAAATTACAATGATATATATGTTGCACACCTTTGATGCAATGCCGTACAGCATTGAGCTCTCGTGTGCAAGCATGGGAAGTGCCGCAGTCAATGCAATGCCTATAATGAGATTGCAGATGTTTTTGAGCGTGGTGGCATTGAACACTATATCATCCCATTTGGCCTGTGTCTTCCTGGTGATTCGGCTTGTGATGGGAATGACAATCTTCTGGCATATGAAACTGCTGATGTAGAACAGCAATATGATACACGAAATCACTCCAATCCAATGTATGATATTGACATTGTCGGTTGAAACTCCAATCCTTTCCAACAAAGGTATGTATGTCGTCTGTTCCATATAATAAATGATTATAAGCCGGCAGGCACTGCCGGCTTATCGGGGTGTGTATGCATTTATCAGAAAATGTATGCCAATGATATTTGCCAGGTGTTTGTCTTTATTTCGGCCAGTTCTTTTGCAATATTTAGGATAGAACCTGTAATATTTGCTGTATTTTCCAATGCTAGATTGTAGTTGCCGTGTATCTGCAAGTGGTCAAAGAGTATAACTCCAAGACCCAGATTCAGGCTTATGTTGCTGTCCTTTATTGTATATTCACTGGATGCAATGTCTGCAATGTTCTTGAGGGTAATGCTCTTGTCGCCTACGTTCCATCCGAACTGTGGACCAACGGCAATAAATGGTTCTACGAACTTGTTCACTGCGGGGAGTGTCAACTCATAGCGCAGGAACAGTGGTACTTCTATGCTTTGTGTAAGGATGTTCTGGCCTTCTATGTCAACATTCGACTGTGAATAGAGAACGTTGGCCTCAAGTCCAAGACCTATTACCGGAATAACGAATTTTGCGGTAGGGCCTACAAACCATCCCGTATTCCCCTTAAGGGAACTTTTGAAATCGTTGACGTTCAGTGTAGGCTTTTCGGGGAGGTTCACTCCTGCCTTCACACCAAGATTGAATTGTGCGTTAGCTGATGTTGTTGCAACAATAATAAGAAGCAAGGCTAATCCTAAAAACTTTTTCATGTGAGTTCAAATTTGTTTATTGACCAAGACAGCACTCTTGTAGAATACTGTCTTG
Source organism: Bacteroidaceae bacterium (assembly GCA_045644005.1). Lineage (GTDB taxonomy): Bacteria > Bacteroidota > Bacteroidia > Bacteroidales > Bacteroidaceae > HGM04593. The sequence continues at coordinate 10,189 of JAZRGF010000358.1, forward strand.
ACGGTTATTTATTTTGCAAAAGAACTATAAAACAAGCAAATAAACAATAGTTTACATAAAAATGTTTATCGGCGCTCCCTGCGTACCGATACTCTATTTGCGTTGTTTGCGCCTGCGGCATTGTTGCTTTTTGGCGCTTTCTCTTTCTTTACTGTTTCCTTCTTTGCTGTTTCCTTCTTTGCTGGCGCCTTTTTCACTATGCGGCTTTGTACGTTCTCTCTTTTTGGTGCCTTTTCCTTGTCAACGTTTACAGTGTCGTTGGCAGCGGCTATGGCAGCATTTATTGAGTCCTGACGTATCTCGGCCACGGTTTTTGTGTTCCAAAGGTTTGTGCGGAAATCCTTGAGCTGCTGCTCAATCTTCTCTTGTTCCTGTTTCACGGCAGTGGAGTCCTTGCAGTATTGTACGATAGCAAGGTTTCTCATGTTCACGGTCTTGTATATCTCGCCCTCGTAACATCCCTTCCTGAAGTAGTCGTCAAGTGTCATTGACATCACGTTGTTGAGGCTGCTGCTCATTACGTACTGCTGTGTGAGCAGTGCCGAGATATCGTCATAGTTAACCCAGAACATGGGGTATTTGGTGACACCGCCCTCTTCCTTGCTGTGTCGCACGGGGCAGATTGCTGTCACGCGTTTGCCATATGTGCCGGTACGTTGGTCATAGTAGTGCATCTCCTTGATGTAGTAGCTGAGCACCTCGGCGCTGGGGCTGTCACTTTTGCCCACAACGGGCTCCCCGTTCTCGTTCTTCTCGTAGTAGATGTTGTAGTTCTCGAGCAGGTTGATGGGGGTTATGATATTCTCCTCGGTGAACTGTTCCACACCGTCGAGGTTATACTTGTAGGCAGTGATGTTACCTTTAAGTATGTTGTTGAACAGGAATGTGAAGAGGTTGCACTGGTCGCCTATCTGCTCTACGGGATAGTAGAGCGATGCGTTCTTCTCGTTCTCGAGGTCCAGTGAACGGTAGATTTCACGTTTCCAGTCTACCTCCTGTGGTGTCTGTGCCACAGGGTATTGGCTTTTGGCTCTTTCGGTGAGTTCTATGACTGCTGTTTTCTCGGCCTTGTTGCTCTTCTTGTTGTCGCTCTTGCGTGCCGGTGGTTGCGCACCTGCAGTCTGTGCAACAAACGCAATCATTGCAATAACTAATATTCTGCTTATGTACTGCATATTGTTATATTGTTTGTTTCTGTTTAGTCTATAATAACCTCAAGTGATGTCGGGAGCAGGCGCCCAACATTGTCGGGGCCTACGGCCTTTACGTGTGATATGTAGAAGCGCTTGCCACGTCCCAGGTTGCGGAACATCTCCTTCTGCTGTGCCGAGAACTGCGCACCTTGTGATACTCGTGGAATGGCATTGCCCATATTGTCATAGAAGACGGTCTCGAAAGAGAGTACCTTGAAGCCAATGTTCAACAAGCCGTCGTCAATGGCTGCTCCAATGCCGTCAGCGCTCATGAGTTCCTTCTTGCCCAACTTTGTTCCGCCACGGTAGCGCTGTGTGTTGCCATTCTTGTCCTTGTATTCGATGAAGGGTGTGGGGTCGGGCAACTGGCGCACACGGAATGCATACTCACCCATGCTCTGGTCCCTGCCCTCGTCATTGCGTGCGGTGACGCCAATCATCAGCTCCTCGCCAATCTTTGTGGGCACAACGATATAGCCGTTCTTTCCGTCGCTCTTTATGCTTCCCTGTCCTTTGGTGATTCTCGCGGTTATCTTGTTTGCCGGTACACCGGGAACCGAGATGCTCACCGGGTTGGAGAAGCCTGCATACAGCACATTCATGAGCGATGCACTCACGGTAGCTGTGGGGTCCACGACGGTGTAGTTCTGCGAGAAATCATATCGTGTGGCAACACCGGCGCCGTCATTCACAAGCATATAGCCGTCGAGGGTGTAGTCGCCTGTGCTGTTGCAACGTATGGCATATTCCCCGTTCTCGGTCTCGAGCAGGGTGTCGTCGATGTATATTTGCGGACGTTGTGTAGAGTCAACGGCGGCAAGGATAATCTGTGCCGAGAAATCTCCGCCACGTACAATGTTCTTTGATGTGGGGATTACCAGTGCCTTGATCTGGTTCACGCGCACGTCGCCCATGTCTACATTCTTCGAGAGCATGTGTATCACCTCGCCCTCAACATATCTCACGTCGTTCTGTATCTTTGTGAGCAGTGTAATTGCCGCAATTGCCGGCATGCTCTCGAAATGGTACTCCTGCCAGTTCTTGTTGAGGAGGTTGTTCTCTTTGGGTACTTCGGTGCTCAAGCAGTTGACAATCATGTCCTTCTGTGCCTGGGTGGTGACCAACTCTGCCATGAAGTTGCGGTATTCGTTGATTGCATTGTAGAGTTTCTCGCCCTCGTTGTTTCCTGTGAGCATGACGAATGTTGCTGCTTCAAGGTCTTCGCGGTTCTTGAGGTTGTTGTAGTCGGCATCTTCGCCATCGGCTTCTACGGCAATACACTGCTTGAGCCTGTCGGCCAGGAGATAGAGACTGTCCGACTTTGCCTTTACTGCGTTGGCGCGTTCAAACCACTCGCGCACCTTTTCGGGGTTCTTGCTCATCATCTCCTCGAGCGAGCTATAGAGGGTGGTGTTCTGTATGCCTGCATTTTCCGTACTTCTTGTAAGGCTCTCGTCGACCATTGTAAAGCCGTTGAGGACGTCCGAGGAGACGTTCATTGCAAGCATTGCCATCAGAAGAACATACATCAGGTTGATCATCTTCTGACGTGGTGAAACCTTTTGTTTTTTTACCTTCATGGTGTGGGTCTTAAATTTGTGGACGGTCAATTCTTGATGTCATCGCCTCAATCATACGGGCATAGAGGTTGTTGAGCTCCTCAATCTGCTGTGCCATCTTCTTTGTCTGGTCATTGACCTGGTCAATGGCATTGAGCTGTCCGCCTGCACTGCGCAGATGTACCTCGTAGAGCGCGTTCACTCCTGTGAGGTTGCGGCTCAAGGTATCCATCTCCTCCATGCTGCGACCCAAAGCCTCGGTCTGTTGTGAGATGCGCTGTATTGCCTCGGTGAGTTCGCGTACCTTCTCTACATACTCCTCTGTAGCCTTGTCCATCTCCTCGATGTTGCCAGGTGCTACTGTAGGTATGTAGTTTGCACCGCCCATTGTTGCAGGAGCGCCTCCGCCAATCACTACAGGGCCTGTTGCAGGCGCCGGTGTCGGCTCGGTTGTTGCCGGAATGACAGGGCTGTCGGTTGCTGCAGGAACTGTTGCTGTACCTGTTGCTGCGCCACCCGTCATGATGGGGCCGTTGATGATGATTGGCTGTCCGCCGGCTGCACCGCCCACGGTGTTTGCAACGCTATTGCCGCTCTCCTCTTCAACCTCGAATGGGCGCTCAAAAGCCGAGAAGAGGAACACAACTACCTCGGTACCCATACCCACGAAGAGCATGATGTCCGCTCCCGGTAGGTGGGTGAGCTTGAAGAGTGTACCAAGAATAACGACGGCTGCACCCCAACTGTAGAAGTAGTTCATGATGGTCTTGCCTTTTGCAGAGTCCATGAATGCCTGCAAACCTCCTATAATGCCTTTTGACTTTTTCATAACCTTATGTTTTTATCCTTTATCTTCTGTTGTCATTGCCGGCGTAGCTGCGCACGCAACGGAAACCAATGTAGGAACGTGACTCGTTCTGGTACTCATAGGAGCGTGTCGCACCCTGTATGTATTTCACGGGGTCCTTCCATGAGCCTCCGCGGATGACCTTCTTCTTCATGCTGTAGGGGTCCTCTTTCGCTGCACGGTACTGCAGGTCGGGGTTTATGTCGCTCATCTGTAGCACACCGGCATCAGTGTAGACTGTCGATGTCCACTCGGCTACATTGCCGGCCATGTCGTACAGGCCGTTAGAGTTTGCCGAGAATATTCCGCAAGCCGATGTTATGAGGCTTCCGTCCTTGGTGTAGTTGCCTTCGCCCGGCTTGTAGTTGGCATAGTAGCAGCCCGCGTCGCTCTTTGTGTCGTCCTGCGCCCAAGGGAAACGGGCGCCGTTCTTGCCGCGTGCAGCGAATTCCCACTCGGCCTCCGATGGCAGGCGATAGCGCTGTATCCACTTTGCCTGTGCACCCAGCCCGCGAAGCAGATAATCGGTGCGCCATGCACAGAATGCATTGGCCTGCTCCCAGCTGACACCTACAACGGGGTAGTTGTCATATTTTGGGTGGTTGAAGTAGAGCTGCAGGTATGTCTCGTTGTTCGCATTAGGGAAATCGTTCACCCAACAGGTCGTGTCGGGGTAAATGTTTACGATGTACGTGTTGAGGAAGTCATACGCGCTCGACAGTGGGCGGTTGATTGTCTCACGTACAATCACACCCTCGTCATCAATGTAGGCAGTGTCCTTTGATATTGTGATTACAGCATTGTAGTCCACGCTGATGTCGGTGTTGCGGTTACGCTCCTCGGGGTTCAGGCGGTTCTTGCGCAGTGCAGCCTGTGTATAGTCATAGACCTCGTAACGGTAGTTCATCTGCGCCGCGTCAAGTGTCTTCTCTCCGGTGATGGGGTTGGTGATGTATACGCTCTCAATGGCACGCAGCTCGTCCTCTGTTGCTTTTTTCCAGGGGATGGGCTTCTTCCAATTGAGATAAGGAGTGATGGGTTCGCCAAATTCGTCCTCTGTTATCTTAAACGTCTCGTCGCCACCATATGCAGGGTCGGCAAGGCGCTCGCGGATAATGGAGTCGCGCACCCAATAGACGAACTGGCGGTATTTGGCGTTGGAAACTTCGGCCTCATCCATCCAGAACGCATCGACCGAGATGTCCTTTGACGGCGCTCCTGTGCCCCACAATGTATCGCCTATCTCGTCGCCCACTTTTATTGAGCCTCTTTGTATGAGCACCATGCCGAAAGGGGCCGGTTCGTTGACGGCTGTGCCGTGTACGCCGGTAACCTCACCTCCCGCAGCGGTTGTCATTCCCCCCTTGGGGCTGAAGCAAGATATGAGCGAGAGTGACAGCAGTGCTGCAGTTGAAAGAAAAGCAATTTTCTTCTTCATTGTAAAATCCTTATGCTGTTATGTTTATTTTTTCCTTTTTTAAAAATCTCAAGGTCCACCTTGTAGCCTATAAAAATGTCGTGGTTTCCGTTTTCGGCACCTACCCCCGATGTGAACAGCTCATAGGCGTAGCTCACTGTTATGCTCTTCATTTCCACACCAAGGATGAAGGCCACTGATACCATCGGGCTGTATGTCACACCGGCGAAAAAGTCCTTTCCATCGTAGCTGTATGTGCCTAATGCCGTCATGCTGGCACGCCAGCTTACAAGGTCGGTCATCACCTGCATGTAGGGCTGTATTGTTATTAACGAATTTTTAACAGGAATATTGCCTCCTGCCATAAAATTAAAATAAGGGCTTATTTTTATCTCGTTCTTTTCGCCCAGCAGCACGAGTGGGGCGTTGAGGTGCAACCCGGCAAGACCGGCATAGAAATACTTGTGCTGGTAGAAGATTCCTGCACCAAAATCAATCTTGTTGCCATCGGCATTTCCCGACGGGAATGCCGGGTCGTTGTTGCTCTCGCCGAATATGAGATCCTTGTTCTCGAAACTGCAGTTCACAAGCCCCGCCTGCACACCCAATGCAAGACGCCCCTTCAGCAGCCTGAATGCATATGCATAGTTGAAATAGAGGTGCTGGTTCGAGAATTTGCCTATTTCGTCATTGATAATTCCAAGTCCCAGGCTGTGGTCGCTCTTGATGAACGGTATCGGTGCGTCAAGGTTTATGAGCATTGTCTTCGGGTTACCCTCGAAGCCTGTCATCTGGTTGCTGTATGCGCCATATGCGGTGAGCTTCCCCTCTGCTCCTGCACCCGCCGGGTTAAAGTAGTTGAGCATCTTCCAATAGTGCGTGAAGTGTGCATCGGACTGGGCTTGCACTTTGCCAACCGTGCAAACCAGCATGAATGCTATGAACAGATACTTCTTCATTTATTCCCTATGGATTCTCTTTATCAACGTGAAATATGTGTTTATATTATTGTAAAAGGCAAAAAAGAGCCGTGTCATTTGAATGGTTCAAGGTGTATTCCAATGTGTGTCTCGTTCCCGAACTCCCCTTTTATCTTCTTCTCAATTTCGCAGGCTACCGAATGCGCCTTGGCCAGCGGGGTGGTGCCATCCATGCGTATGTGCACCTCAATGGCAATGTGGTTGCCTATGCGGCGCGTGCGCAAGTGGTGCGGTGAAGCCACTCCCGGGAAAGAGAGGATAATCTCACATATCCTCTTTTCTGTCTCCTGCGGCAGGGAGCGTTCCAATAGTTCGTCCATGCATGGCTTGATGAGGCTGATGGCGGTCTTCATAATCATTGCACTCACTACGATGGCTGCAATGGGATCCAATACTCTCCATCTTTCGCCCAGGCATATGGCTGCACATATTCCCACGAATGTGGCAATGGACGAGAAAGCGTCGCTGCGGTGGTGCCATGCATTAGCAATGACAGCCTTGGAGTCGAGGCTCTTGCCTTTGTGCACGGTATATCGGTAAAGAACCTCTTTGGTTACTATGGACACCGTTGCCGCAACAAGGGCAAGCATTGTAGGTGCCTGCAGCGTCTCGCCTTCAATGACCTTGGCAATGGATATTGCACCGCCTGCAAGAAGACCTATGCCGGCTCCAAAGAGGATTATGCCTATGATGGCTGTTGCAAGAGTCTCGTATTTTCCATGCCCATAGCGGTGGCTCTCATCTTCGGGCTTTCCCGATATGCGTACAAAGAGAATGACTATTATGTCTGTGACAAAGTCCGACAGCGAGTGTACGGCATCGGCTATCATTGCCGAGCTGTGTCCAAGGATACCGGCAACGAACTTGAATGCAAGCAGCATGAAATTTGCAATGCTGCCTGTCCAGGTCACTTTCAGTATCTCTTTCTCGCGTGCTGGTAGCTTCTCTCTCTCCTCCATAATATCTTTTCGTGCGCAAAAATACAAGCAATATCAAGTGTTGCAAAGAACGTTGTCATTTAATTTGTCATGTTCGCGGCAATAACGGCTTCAATCTTGCAATCTTTTTTATATGCGAACACCTGCCGAGAATTCCAGATATTCGGCCTTTATGCTATGCGACTTTATGGCAAACCCCAGGAATGTGTCTCCAAGTCTGGGAAAGTAGTACCTGATTCCGGCCTTTTCATAGTGCCAGCCACGTTCGCGGTCTCCCGCCTCCTTTGCTTCAATGCCGTTCACTCCCTTGTGCCTGTAGGGGTACGCGCCAATGGCAACGTGTACGGCAAGGTTATGCCAGTACACCTCCTGTACAAGCGCAAGGCCAACCGAGATTGGCGCATAGCCGGGGCACTTCTCTACCGCCTCGTCGCCATAGACAACCCTGTCGCTGGCCTCAAGCTCGGCCATGTTCGATGAATAGAACACGTCAAGACCCACACCGCTTGCATATCTCAGCGAGTAGCGGTACATGGCATCCAGGCTGATGGAGAATTTGGGGTGAGCCTTCAGCTTTACTTCGCTTTTCTTTGCCGGGTCGTTCTCCGTTTCCACTTTAGCATTCCACTCGGCCATGCAGGTGTGCATTCCACCGCCCAGCACAATCATGTACTGCATGCCACGTTTGTAGTCGGCCATCTTCTTGGCACCCCCTTTGTAACGGGTGTAGTCATAGTCCTGTAGCCTGTAGCGGGCAAAAAGTCCTGCGCCAAGTGCATTCAGCGCCTCGTTGGGGAGTGCAAGGCGGCCGTTGGAGTAGTGGCGGAACATAGCGTCGGCTCCAATCTCCCATCTTTTGCCCACGTGGAACTTTACAAAGACTCCTGCGCCAAAATAGGCCATTACGGGTGAACTCAACCAATTGTTTCCGGGGTTGTTCACAGGGTCATATCTGCCCGGGTTGTATGTGGCTCCAAAGTCTAGCATATAGCCCATGGATATGTGTTTTCTGCGCATCAGTGAGCGCTCGAATGAACCGAATATGGTGTACAGGTTCGGGAACCTGGTCTGGTCATAGAATTTGAAGTCACCCATTTGGGCCACCGAGAAACCGAAGTTGAAAATTGGATATCCGAACTTTTGTGAAAAGGCTGAACCGTCCTCGGGGTTTGTCTGTAAACCAATGGATGCTTCGTATGTCATGTAACCATATGACTTGAGGTTGGGTCTTGTCCTCTCCATGTCTGCACCGTACCAGCCGTGTGCTGTGAACATCATATCTTTTGTGCTGAACTTCTGTGCCTGAACTTGCAGAAGTGTGGCGAATGACAAAAAAAGCAGTGCAATTACTCTTGTGTAAACTCTCATATCATTGATATATGTTGTTTCAAGTTGCAAAGTTACAAAAATGTTGCGAAAAATGAAAAGCATGGACCGGAACCATGAAGCGTTTTTGATTGGTACATAAAGGATTGTTCTGTAACCATTGCAGTCTCATGCATTTTTACTATTAAGCAAGGTGAAAGAAAGACAGGAACTGTCTATTTATTTGGCGGCTATGAACCGTTTAGGAGGTTAATGCCCCTTTTTATCAATATTCTCTGATAGTCAAAGATATATAATGGATTATCCAATTGGTAGTGTTCGGGCAGTTTTTGGTATATTGGGCAGTGCCGAATCTTTTATCTTTGCGTGTTTTACAGGTTTGCGTTAAGGCGGCATAAGAGGATTCGTTTTTTATGTTACCCGCAACATTTTCAATCACATCCTATGTATTGAATATTTCAGTAATTTTATAAACAGCACATAGACGCAGAAAAATTATGGAATAGTTGCAGATAAGGTATTATTCTTTAACTTTGTACTTTGTTTGATGAAGAATACTATACATAAAATAGAGAATATGAGAGCACAGAAATTATGTTTAAAGGCATTAGGTCAAACCATGTCAGTCATTGATGCCGGTGAAGGTGAAACGGTATGGAAGTTCGGTGAGTATGATAATATAGAGGAGGTTTGGGAACATCTAAAAGCATTTT
>JAZRGF010000359.1:0-1000 GCA_045644005.1 Bacteroidaceae bacterium
GATAACTTTCTCCTCCAGCCCAGATGCTTGCATTGAAGCCACGAAGTCTGCCTTTTTGATTTTGCGTTTCTTGCCGTTAAGGGTCAGAGCCAACTCCTCGGTATCTTCGGGCATAACCAGTGCGGTGGAGAGCATATCGTATGCAGGCGTAAGCAGATATCTCCCTTGTCCTTTGCTATATAGCGAAAAGTTTTTCAGGTGCATATCGGCATTGCCTGTTATCCACGAGAAAACAACCTGCTCCCAATAGTTTACCATATCCAACTTGGGAACAGCCGAAAATCGCTGTATCGCCTTGGCAATCTGCTCATACGAGCCTTTGTACTTATGTTCGGTAAGTCGCTCCGTGAGCTGACACATATCCTCCATCGGGAGTTTGTCGCCTGTGGCTGTACGGTCGATACGGCGGGTTATATAGCACAACTCACCATCGGCAAAACGGATAAGGCTATGAGGTACAACTTGTATCTTTGCCAACTCTGCAAGGTGCATTGTCAAATCTTCCAATTCGGGTAGATGTGCAAAGCGGTCGGTTTGCGGTTTCAATATGTATCGTCCCCACAATCCAACAATGGTGAAACGGTCGCTCTCATTTCTGCCACCCTTGTTTATGTCGAGCGACAACTTTGCCTGAACACCAGTCAATGTTGTTTGGCTGCGGATTACCTGTTTGGCAAGGTCGGTTAGGTTCTCGCGTGTATATGGCAATTCGGGAACACTCGGTGTGCCGAACATCTTTTTTGAACAAGCCTTGTGAAAATCCTTTTCACCCTCGTTCAGTTCCTTGTAACAATATAGACACTTTGCCATACTACTCCTCACTGATTATGGGTTCAACACCTACTGCACCGATACAATCCTTGCAACACGCAATGAGCAACGACATACGGTCGCGGGCATCAATCTTCCAATTCTTCTCGGCAATATCCAGGAGCCAGCCTTCGGGAATCAAACCATCGAAGAATGGGAACAGCACCTTGTCTCGATAAGGCTTATCGCT
>JAZRGF010000360.1:0-2725 GCA_045644005.1 Bacteroidaceae bacterium
AAAAAAACGGCGAATGAGCAGCCCCATTCGCCAAAGAATCTGAAATTAAAAGAGGTCTTTATCCCCGCAACGTCTTGATTTGGTTCAGTACCTCATCGAGGCGTTTCTTGTTGGCTCGTTGCTGAGTGATGCCCAGAGCAACGGTAAAGCCCATTGCAAAGACAGTGATGGCGATGACTTGGAGGTTCCACGCGAAGTCGCTGGCGATGAGGAATCTAAGGGAAAGAAAACTCCTAAGTCTATTCCTCTAAATACTTGTTAAGCAAAGTATATATTGACTCATCTGTTGCTCGTGGAGCATTGGTGTCAACTAAGAATCCTTGACTATCAAAAATAAGATGACGAGGAATAAGGTTATGCTTGATTTCTTTTAAGAAGACCGATTCGTCGGCATTGAGCACCATATAGTTCTCTCCCAAATAGTCGGTGTGAGAGTTTTTGACCTCTTTTCTCCATGCACTCTCTCTATCCTTGACGGCAAGATATAGAAATACTACATCTTTGTCTTTGTATTGCTCGCGCAGTTTCAATGCACTCGGCATACCGCTCTTGCAGGGTGCACACCATGATGCCCACAAGTCGACATATATCACTTTTCCCTTAAATTGAGCAATAATATCGGCTAGGTCATATTGCTTGCCATCAAGTCCCAATAATACCATATCATAGGTGTATCCGTTCACGTGTGATACGTTGGGATTGTTGATTTCCATAACCATCATCGTTGAATCTCCTGTTAAGGCTATGTATCTGTCGGTATATTTCTCGATTGTCTTGTCGGGCAGAGCCATCCAGTAATCGCTATGCTGTATGTTGTTGATAGCATTGCGCAAGAGATTTATTCTTGCAATGTGGCTCAATGTAGTATCAGAAGCCACTGCATCAAATTGTTGGGTAGATTTCCCTGAATTGTGGTAAGCGTAAAGTGTTCTTACATTGCTCGGGTAGGTGAGTAGACTATCATTTGCAAGTATGTCTTGTAACAACGGCTTCTCCTCCAAATAATGCAACTTGTTCCATTTGATATAGATTGCGGGTATGGCATCAGTTTGGGCTAACGAATCAATGGTTGCGCTCAACGTTTCTTGATACGATGAATACATGATTTGTAATGAGTCTATATCGAAATAGGCTTTGGCAAACGATGTATTGCGCAGCTCTCCCCGATTGTTACAGAAACGTTGATGGATATACTTCAAAAAAGAATCGTTCACGAGGTATTGCAATGAATGGGCGGTTTCTGTATGAATTGCCCGTCTGTCCGTCCAAGCAAGATTGTATAGTCTGGTTCGTTCCTCCGAGAGCAAGCTCTTCAAATATGGTCTTCCGTAGGTGTTATATGTGATACTTACCGTATCACCGCCTTGGAGAAGCCACATCACGTTGTCGCCTCCGTTGAATTTATGCCAAAGTTCTGCATATCCTCCGAATGTAGGAATAGAGAGAGTGTCATTGCCTATACTTCGAGGAATATAACGTACGTTCAGCGTGTCGCTGTTAATATAGTTTACTGTCTCTTCAGGGAAGTAGGTACTACCTCTCAATATTGACTTCGATTGATCGGGGGCATCCGTAAAGATGATAGTCACCCAACTGTCATTTTCTATCTTATTGACTGAATGATGTCGTTGGCATCCCATCATTCCCAATAATACCACTGCTATGCAAAGGATTCTTCCCATTCCGTATGCATTGTTACTTTAATAGCCTTCGCCCACCTTCGTTTTCCAATACGCTCATCTGCTGAATGGCTATACGGTTTAGTTTTACAAGCCGCTCCGATTGTGACATACCTTGGTCGATGAATACGGCATTCAGGTTCTCCATATTCGAAAGGCATATCAGCTCGTTTATACTGGCATAATCACGAATGTTGCCTTTCCGTTCAGGATTCTTCTCGCGCCACTCCCGTGCAGTCATTCCAAACATGGCTACGTTCAGCACATCGGCCTCCTCGGCATAGATGATACTTGCTTGCATTGGTGTCACTTCTTCGGGAATCAGGTGCTGTTTGATGGCATCGGTGTGTATACGGTAATTGATTTTTGAGAGTTCGCGCTTTGCATTCCAGCCTATAAGCTTTTGTTCCTCGCTCTTCAGACGTTGAAACTCTTTTACAAGATACAGACGGAATTCTACGGAAATCCATGAGGCGAACTCAAAAGCAATATCCGAGCAGGCATATGTTCCGCCATATCGTCCAGCCTGCGACACAATGCCCATAGCATTCGTCAACTCTATCCATCGTGTAGGCGACATGGTGAAAGCGTTGAGTCCAGCTTCTTTTCTAATCCCCTCGAATTCGAGGGGGTTAAAATTGGGGTTGTAAAGAGTTTCCCATATACCTAGGAATTCTATGGTATTTCGATTTCTCATCCAATTAGCGATGACGCCATTAGGGTCTATGGCATTCTTTTGTTTGGCAATATCCGTAAGGCTAATAAAATCAACCTCACCTTTTTTCATGGTTCTTACTACCATGTCTTTTACGATGACTTCATTCTTTTTAGCCATAGTATTCGCCTGTTATGTTGTAATCAACACAAAGGTAGTTTTTTTTCAATGAAGTGCAAAAAAACGCATAAAAAAAACGGCGAATGAGCAGCCCCATTCGCCAAAGAATCTGAAATTAAAAGAGGTCTTTATCCCCGCAACGTCTTGATTTGGTTCAGTACCTCATCGAGGCGTTTCTTGTTGGCTCGTTGCTGAGTGATGCCCAGAGCAA
>JAZRGF010000361.1:0-2312 GCA_045644005.1 Bacteroidaceae bacterium
TGTAAGGAGAACACCCTTGCCGTTTGTACCGGCCAGAGTAAACTGCAATGAAGCAAGGTTTTCATTTACAGAAGCGATTGTCTGCGCATCATTGCTTGTTGTATATGCAGTGCCGTTGAATGTAAGCGTGAGGCCTGTGTCATGGTTGTTGTTTGCAAAAGTGAATGAGTACTCCTCGATTCTGTAGCCCTCGGGCGCTGTCAATGTATAGGTTGAATTTGTGGTCTGACCGCTCATCATCTGCACATTATTATCGTTAACCCAATTCATGTTGTTTACGCCACACCCGAATGTCAACTGGGGAGTCTTTGTGCTCTTCCAAATGCTATTCCAGTTCTGGTTTGCAGTGCTGCCATCCCTGTACAAATTACCGTTTTCTTTGTTAATTGTATATTCAACGCTCTCACCCTCAACAATGCTTGCATTCCAGCCGTGATAGGTGAATGTGCTCATTGACACTTCCTCGCCGTGTGGGAAGTAGTATGTCTTCTGCTCACCGTTCAACTCCTTTGTAATGGTTGTTGTAGATGTAGTACTGCCGTATGTGAGTTTGAAGTCACCTATGCGTGTGTTTGTCTGTGGATACTTTGTCTCACCCGTTACATTCAGGCGCACATTTACAGCATTGGGGTTGACGCGTGTGATAGTCCAACGTGAACCGGCATCGGTAATACCGTAGAACTTCAAATCGCCACCGGCACCGCCATACATATTCAAAGAGTAGCCACCATCAACATTTGTTGTCACACCGATACCAGGTCTTTCACTTGCTGCATTCTGACTCATATCCAGGAACCACTTTGCAGCATCGCCTGTTGTCCACGAAGCGGCAGTGCCGTTACCGGGAGATGTGCTTGCTGTGAGCTTATATTGCTGACCCAAAGCCTTGCAGTAGATATCGAAACCGTCGGTGTTGTTACCCACGAAGCAGAAGAGCTGGTTCTCAAGGCTCATATCCAAAGAGGCTGTTCCGGCCTTTGACGATGATGGAGCACTCCACGCATAGCTCTGATTGTTACAGTTTGTAAGACGCAGCCACTTATCACCGTATGCTGCAGAGAATACCGCAGGCACAGCTGTTGGGTCGGGAACATTCACCTTGAAGTAAGGAAGCCAGCTATTACCGCTCACCTGTGGTGTATAGCCACCATTTGCATCGGAAATGGCAATACGTTGTCCGCAAGAAGAGATATTCTCGTTTGACTCCGAGAAGAACATGTAGTATGTAGTACCTGGAGTCAGGGTTACATTTTCAAAGTTATATACAACAAACTCGTTGTGCAGCGGTGCAGGGTTGTTTGTTGAAACAGCCACCTTGCCGCTGATATCCTTTGTAGAAGAGATTACCATATAGGCTGTCTTTTCACCTGAACTGTTCTTGTTTGTACACAAGTGGATGTTGTTCAGCGCTACGCCTGTAACCCCCTCTGACGTTGGAACAGCAAGACCAATCCAAGTGATGTTGGCCTTGTCATTTGCTCCGGAGCCCACGTTCCACGAGAGCGCCTCGACATTCTGCGCAAAAGCCGTAACAACAAAGCACAGCATTGCGGTTAAAAGAGTAAAAAGCTTTTTCATTGATAATTAAATTTTTATGTTTTTATAGACAATTATAGACCTTGACCTTTTATACCCAAAATCCATCGGCATGACTATTCATGCCGATGGAAATGAGCATTCTTATCAAGATATGCGTTTACTTGTTATACTTCTTTACACCGTCCTGGATGTAAACCTGGCCTAAAGGGGCAGCCTGAACGCGGCGACCGCTGAGGTCATAGATTGCGCCATCCTTTACATTACTGGCGGCAACAGGAGCTATTGCGGTTTCTGTTGTGAAGTCAATCTCAACAACCTCGTCCTTTGCACATGGGATTGTTACAATACCGTGCTCGTCAACTGTAACGCCAACCTCCTTACCGTTAACGGTAATCTTGGCCTTTGCAATCTCCATAGCACCAACCTTGCAACGTACCTTGAGCTCTGCACCCGCATTGCTTGTGATGGTTGCCTTCTGGCACTTGCCATCCAACCAGTTGAAGTCAACGACGAAGTTACCCATAGCCTTCATGCCGGTTACAGTACCCTGCTTCTTCCATACTGCAGGCATTGCAGGGAGGATGTTGATGTAACCGTGTGCGCTCTGCAACAGCATCTCTGCGATACCTGAACATACACCGAAGTTACCGTCAATCTGGAATGGAGCGTGTGAGTCGAAGAGGTTGTAGTAGATACCACCCTGACCCTGGTCTGTACCGTATGTTGTTGAGTGCTTCAACGCGTTCTTGATGATGATGTGAGCGTGGTCACCG
>JAZRGF010000362.1:0-13354 GCA_045644005.1 Bacteroidaceae bacterium
TCTTCATTTGAAATGAAACAAGAACCGTCATTTGGAGTTGCATTGCCCGAAAGGTTAACGGTACCAGTATGGTACTTTAGAGTCGCTTTATCTGCATAAGCAACAAGATTCTTTTGATGCTGATAAGGAGCCTGCCAAGCCGCAACCTTGTTGGCTGTAGAGATTGTTATAAGTTTGTTTGCAGCATCTGTAACTTCTACATACCAAACATATGTTACACCGTTCATTTGTGGCTCACCGGTGTTTTTTGAAGTTGCTGATGCACCTGCGGCCTCTTCTGCGGCTTTGATGTAACCCACACCCTGACCACCGGCTGAACCGGCATTGTCGTTCACCTGTTTCAACAGATAATAACCTGTTTGCAATCCCTGTGAAAGGTCAACCTTTTCTGTAGGAATGTTTTTCACGCCTACAATAGCAGGCTCTTCCTGCGCCATTGCACCTACTGCGAGGAACAACGACATGAAAAATAAAGTAAATTTTCTCATATTGATTTAGTATTTAAAAAATAAAATTTCTCAAAAAACTACATACTTTTTGCAAAGGAAGTAAAAAAACATTCCTTATTGCCAAACAAGATGTTAAATTTTGTTAAATTCGTATTTATTTCAACACTTTGCTTTCATTTTGTAAAATGCAAACGTGTTTAATGAAAACAACTGACATTCCGGGCTACCTGATAGCCTGGAATGTCAGTTACACACTATCAACGCAACAGATTACATTCCATCCCAAATATTACTCCAGTCGCCACGGGCAGCGCCGGCATCCTCGGTAAAACCGCTGCCATCACCTTCACTTCCCCTATTATCATCACCGCCAACAATTTCCAAATTTGGCGAGGTAGCTATTATGCTCAAAGGCTCAAAGTCAACACAATCACATTGTGGAACAATATATATTTTTTTCATCTTAGTAAATCTTCTTAATTCACGTTATTACTCGAGATTCTTCGCTTCACTCAGAATGACAAACCGCCATTCACTTTACATACACCTTTTTGCCATTTATAATATACATACCGGGCATTGTAATCTCAGTGAGTTTACGACCTTGCAAATCGTAAATAGTTTTCACATTTCCGTCTTCACCTTTCACATCTTCAGCGCCTGTTGTTGCACCGGCAAAGCGCATGCTGAATGAATTTGCAGCAGAGCCTCCATCAACCTTCATATATATCTTGTTTGCACTGCAACGGATGTAACCGCCGTTGTCGGTACCGGCATTGTTATTTGCTATTGTACCGTCGCTACCATACTCCTTGTACATCCAGTACATCTTCGACAACTCGTCACCACTCTTGCTACCGAGCTTGTAGTACCTTGCATCATCATCACATTTTATCGGAGTCTGCAAAATCTTACCAAAGATTATAGCCTCGTCTATCTGTTCCTGTATCGCCGGGATCAGTGAAGCATCGCTTGCTGTAAATTCAAAAGCGAATGCCTTTGACGATGCAGGAACTTCATTCTCATCCTCTATGTAGAGAATCACAGGAGTGCGGGCTGGGATGATGCTGCCTGCTGCGGTTTCATTGTCATTGTCGGCAACACGGTAGAGGTCGACATAGCCACCGTCAACAGCTACTGCAGTAAAGGCCGAAACGCCGGCAGGTACTGTAACATTGTATGGCAGATAGAGCGATGAGAACCTGCGTGAAGAGATATTCACATTGAACGCAACTTCCGCGTCAACCTTTTGGAAGAACCAGTCGGTTGACCAGTTGGAGCTTTGAGTATTTCCGTCACTACCCGACTGGTTAAAGCCCAACGTTCCCCATTTTTCATTGGTAAGAGCCATAGCTATATTACCGTTCTTCATCCTCTTGGCACCAGTGACATAGCCATCAGCAACTGTATATGCCTGTGCATCCTCATCGCCCTTTTTCCAACCGAGCGACAATGTACCAAGCGCACTCACGAACTTATAGTTATCACCATCCTTAATACATACCCAGAGGTCGGAACCGTCATTTGCCTGCTCGGTCGGGAATGATATTGTTGCATTGTTGTTGGCAATGTAGTGATACTTACACCGTGTCTCTGTGTTTGTAATAAGGTTCATAATGCGGTAAACCGCGCCGTGCTCAGGAGCGTGAGAAGGAACATATTCTACATTTTCTTTCGCTGTCATAAATTTATTAAACGCGTCAAACACCTCGGCATCCTCACCGTTCTTGTTCTCAACAAAGCCTGCAACAACATCATAAGCGTCTTTATAATCACTATTAGGATAACCCGGAACATTGATATAGCCAGGCTCTCCTGTATAAGAAGCGAAAGCCTCTCCCACAATCGCACAAGCCTCATCGAGCACAAACTTGAACATTGAACCACCATCGGAGCTTGCATTAGAATTGTAGAAACCCATCTTATTACCATCTCCACCGTGGTTACTGAAATAATAGTATGTTCCGTCAGTATTCTTAATCTTTATATTATACCACTCCTTGCCATCAATCTTGCTTATCTCCCAATTCTGGCTGAAACCCTCGGAATCTTTATACTCGGCAACAACCTTGCTATTTCCTTCTGAGAAACTGTTTGTCGCAAGCACCTTGCCACCGGCTGTATACGGCAATATCAGTACGCTACCATCTGTTCCCTTCATAAAGTACCAGCTCTGCGCATTTGCAGTTTCAAACTCCATTGCTGCAACAGCGACTTTTGAATCAGAAGCATCGTATTGCAGTGATGCATATTCTGCATAACTTCTGTTGATGCGTATCTTGTAGAGCACAGGATTGTTTACATCGGTTGTGAGTTTAACCGGGATGTTCTTCAACGCAATTGCAGCCTCCAACGCATCCTTTGCAGCCTGCAGTTCAGCCTGTGCTGCCACACCAACCTCGTTTGGCAAATAGTGCTCTGTGTCGAGAGCATTTGCATCTACAAGTTCGTTATAAGCATTTGCAGCCACATCAACCGACAGGTTCGGCGATGCATACTCTTGGCTTATTGTAACCGTCTTGCAAGCAGTCATCTCAAAATGGCTCATTGCAAAGAATGGATGTCCATTATGCATATCATTATTAACCGTTGCTGTCACCATGAAGCGTACATAACGATATGCCTTGCCGTTGGTTATCTCACCCGACTGGTACGATGTAGCAGGCAAATCAGCAATGGTTGTTATCTCTTCCCACTCGCCACTCTCAAGGTCATTGCATCCCTCAATGAGCATTACTGTCGGAGCATTGTTTGTATTTGAACGAGGAATGTAGGCAAACTTGAACGACAAGAGGTTGCTCTCTCCCATATCAACGCGCAGATAGTGGTCGAGAGCATCATCTGCAGCGCTTGAATAGGCTGTATGCAAGTGAGTAGAGGTTTTAGGTTCACCAACAACACCAACAGCTAACAATGCCGCAACGCCAAGATTGTCACCAGGATAGGTCGTTGATTTTTCAGGTGCGTTGCAATATATATAATAAGGTGCATTGGCATCGGTGCACTGCAGTGCCAACACCGTCTCGGTCTCGTCAATAGCCACAACATCATTTACAAGAGCTGTCGCATCTGTTTTCAAAGCAGCAAATTCTTCGTTGCCGTTGTAATCATTGTCAACAACCTCTTTGGTAGCATAGTAGTAACCCTCCAACATTGTTACAACATTCTCGAGCTGCTCGCTTGTGATATAATGCGCAGCAGCATATTCGGCCGATTGCAATGCTATACACAACTCCTCAAAACCAATATTCTCGGCAGTAGTGTAATACTCACTGAGTGCACGAGTGTGTTCAGGGATTGCATACAAGTTGAAGTCGGACATGTGGAACGAGTGAATTTCAGAATCAACCGCAAAACGTATGTAGCGGTAGGGTGCTCGAAGTTCCAATATTTCGGTCAACGACCACTGCTCACGCTGTCCAACCGGCATTCCCTCTGTTATCACTTCAACCTCGGTATAATCCTCTTTATTATTGCTACCGAGAACTTTTATTGAGGTGGGACGCTCTGTTGCGTGACCGCTGTCACGTGTCGTGTAATCGAACAACAACTTATCGATGGTTATTCCTTCTCCAAGGTCAACCTCCACATATTGCGAGTAAGCAGCAACACTACCCCAATTAGAACCATAATAACTTTCGCCGACTGTAATTCCTGTACCGTTGGCATCCTTGTCGAAAAGATTAGCAACACTACCACTGGCGGTTCCGGCAACGCTGATATAGAAGTCGCCATCGGCAGTTGTAGATTGCAAGGGAACTGCAAGTTTATATGGTTCACAGGTTACCGAAATTTCAGCGAGCAATTCATTCACGTTGCCAATGAGTGTTGAAAGGTTATTGCGATTCTCGCTGTTGCAGTCATGAGCAACAATGCCGTTTGTAGTATTGTAAGCGCCCTGCAACTGAGTGAGCAAATCTCCATAGCGCTCTGCTGTAAGATAACCGCTAACCTCTGCCTCGGCAGCATCCAAAGCGCTTCGCAAATTATCGAGAGATAGGTTTGCTGTAGAGTAGTACTCCTCGCCCTTTGCTGCAATATCATTGAGCAATGTGTTTGCATTGCCAATGAGTGTTGTGAGGTCGCCGCGGCCGGTAATATCAGCGTTAACAACAGCCTGTGTAGCCGACTGGCAACCAGTCAAGATATCCTTTACATCATCACATTGCTTTTCTGTAAGATAGAAACGATTATAAAGGTTGCGTGCCTGCTGCAATGCGCTGCACAATTCATCAAATCCAAGACCAGCAACATTTTCATAATATGAATTCAATGTATATTCGCCCTCATTTTCAGTAGCAATCATAGCAAGGAATTCTGTAGCAGATTCAATAACACTTTTCAATTCTGTCCTTTCATTTTCATTGAGGTTCGCATCCTCAATGCCAAGCAGTTCATCATATTTTGCCTGCAAAGCGTCTTTTGCAGCATCAACGGCATCCTGTGATGTATTTTCGTCATTGAGCTGTGCCAGTGCAGCATCGAGTGCAGTTTTTGCACTTGAAAGCATTTCCACAGTCAACGCCGATGGCTCATATTCAGCCCTTATGGCACCATTTGCATCGGCCATTCTGTCATAAAGCGGCAATGCAAGGTCATAAAGCTCCTGCAATGCACTCTTGTCGATTGTCACACTTGCTATTGCATCCTCAAGGTTCTTCTTTGCTGCAGTCTGCTCGGCAATCTGTGTATCGAGCATCTCCATGGTAAGTCCCACAGTCGATTCGCACATTGTCTTTGAAGCTTCGTTCACGGAATATATTGAAAGCAACAAATCCTCGCTTACAACTGCGGCATATCTGTCTTTTACAGAGATGTTGTTTTCTCCCATAATAGAGAAGCCAAATTCTGCCATAACAAAGAATGTCGCTCCACCACCCTCTACACCGGTAACCTTGATACGGATATAACGGTATGCAACAGACGATGTTATCACGCCGGAGTCAAAAGACAATGAGTTTCCATTGGGCAAACCATCTGTAAGGGTTCTGATTTCGGTGTATGTACCATCAGGTGTGTCACAACCCTCGACTACTATGGTTGTTGGGCAGTTGTTACCATTGTTTCGGGTTACATAATTGAAGCTGAAGTTTTTCACCGCAGAGTTCTCGCCCAGGTCAACACGCAGATAATGAGGAGGATTGACAGCCACGCCATTATTATAATTCGTATGAAGGAATGTGTCATTGTCTCCATCGGTAAGGTTGTTTACATAGCCTGTAGGGCTATTGTCCGCAGTTGCTCCATTTGAAGCACAGTCATCGGCACGCACCTCATTACAATATAGATTCTCTGCTGTAAGTGTCAAAGGAGTTAAAGTTGCAAACTCTAATGTTCCCACTTCGCCAATGAGCGGAGTTGTTGCCTCAACAAGGGCTGCAAGTGTCTCTTTGCGAGCAGCGAGTATTTTTTCATTATATTCGGCAAGCAAATTATCATAAGCTGTCTGCAATGAAGAGAGTGCAGCTGTGTAACCACTACCGTTTGTCATGGCGCTTCGGGCATCCTCGTATTTTTCAATTGCCGCCATCACAACATCCTCGTCAACACCGTCATAACCATTGTTAATACTGTTGAACTTGAAATTCGTTCTTCTAATGGCAAGTTCCGAAATACCGAAATAGTAATATCCGCCAAGTGTACCACCTGTAGCATCGGTTACAGTAAAGCGGAGATAGCGATATTTTGTACCAACTGCGCCCAACACGCCCGAGGTATACGATGTAAGGTGTGTTGTGGGCAATGAACCATCACCGAGTGTTGCAATTGTCTGGAAACCGCTATCGGGGCTATTGCTACCCTTAACCTCTATAGTCTCAGGGGCATCTACATTTGTCTGGCCTATAGTTGAATAACTGAACACAAACTGGTCAATTTCATTCTCCTCGCCCATATCAACTTGCAGATAGTGCGCCTCGCCCGGAGAGCCACCGGCCCACACTGTGTGGAAGAATGTTCCGGTAGTGTTATCCAACAAGTATTTCGGTTCGTGTCCGTTCTCTGTCGCGTTTGAGGTTATGTAATAGTCCTCCGATGAGTAATCGGCCTGCAAAGGATAGGCATCGCCAATATAATCAACATAGGCAATCTTGTCGAGCAATTTACGGGTCTGGCTTGCCAGGAGCTCCAGTTTGGCCATGTTCTGAACATCTTCAGTAACCGCATCGGCAAGCGTAATTGTCCACTGTGAGTTTGCATCAGTAGAATTCCAAGTAGCAATATTGTCGGCAGCATGACGGTTCATATAACGTGTGGAATGTTCTGCTGTCGAGAGTGCATAGTAGCCGTTCTCTATTCTTGTCATTTTATAATCCACTGCAGTGCTGCCAACTGTATAACGAACACTATTGGCATCGGAGACACCCTGCAGATATTTTCCGGTACCGGCATGTTTTATGTGATAGTTCTCACCTGATGTCTCAATTATCCAAAGATTGTCATCTGTTGTAGGGAGAGTAGAATTTCCGGTAGTAACCACGTTGGTTCCGCTCACAGTCATATAGTCGTTACCACTCCTGCTCTTGATTGCATATCTCTTGCCCGAAATAACTCCAATCAAAGAAGTTGGATTATTTACGACATTCTTATATTCGGAATGCAGAATTTCAAATATACCCTCAAAGGCTGTGCCACCGGCATAAACCTCTTTTGCGCTATTGAGAAGTGCGGCGAGGTCAACTACCGCTGTCGGTTTATAGCAACCTACTTTTTTATAGGTATCATCAACATTATTTATGACTGTTTCTACCTCGGCAATCAAATCGCCAAGCAACGTTCTCTTGACAACGCTCAAATCAACCTCGGCCTCAACGGGTGCAACATTATTGTCTGAGCTGACAGAGACAATTGTTGCTTTACCTGAAATAAGAGCAAGTTTGGCCTTTTCGCCCAATTCAAATGTTGTCTTGTTGCTGAACGAAACAATCTCGCCCTTATCATTGAGAATGAGGAAACCTACACCACCTTCGCCATCGCTCATTGTAATTGTTCCATCGCTGTTGAGTGTTGCTGTGTATGGTGTTGTTGCCACATTGCCGGCAATAAAATCGGTTACCGAACCGAAATCGGAGTTCGGTGTTGTCTCGCCGTATATCTCACGCTTGGTCTGTCCGTCGTGCTGCAGATATTTGGCATTTTCATCATCGTCGTTGATGAATATAATCGAGAGGTTCTCCTTCAAGGGGTTACCTTCGGCATCACGCATAGCTTTCACCTCGGCTATAGCCTTGTCTATCATCTGCTGTGAGAGATTGTAGACCGAGTTGCTATAGTCACCCACAAGACGATTTTCCATCACCGTGAAATAGCCGTGCGCACGGAAGAACTCGGTCAAGTCCTCGCCGGCTGCCTGGCATACAAGTTTATAGAAATGTAACATTGAAACATCGCCATCCTGCATATATGTCCTGACCATGGGGTCATGACGCAGAAGCTCGAAAAGACGAGGGTAGAACTGCGTGTTGTTACCGGCCAGGTGATAGTAGAGCCACAGACGGTAGTACATGTGGGTAAGCGCCCAGATGTTATTTGTATAAGTATCGCCACCATCGGTATTAAAAGCCTTCAACACCTGCTCCAAAGAGCCCTCGTTGCCATTATAGCGCGATGTTGACATACCCTTGTACCACAAGGCAATGTTTGAGAAGAGGTTGTTGGTAACCTCCATCAAGCCGTTCAAAGTGAGCAATGCCTGATGCTGGTGACCAATCTCGTGACCGGGTCCCCAGGTTGAACCGGCATTTGAAGCAAATGTCTTAATTATACCATCAAATGTATTGATGTTATAACCACAGTGGTCGCCACCACCATACATGTAACCACTTGTTGTACCAAGCGCAACACCGTGATGGTTGAAAACGTCGCTGTAATCGACACCGCAGAACTGCTCGAGAGTCTTCCCGTCGATGTCAGAAGTTTCTGAATAATCATAAATCTCGGCAGCGACAGTACCATTAGCATTCCAACGTGGATAGAAGTCGTTCATTTTTGCCATGTCGGGCTCGCTGAGAAGACCCATTGTTGCAAGCTCGGAGTACATAACGCGGTCCCATGCCTCCAACAGAATATTTATTTTGCCTGTTTCTGGGTCGCATCCCATGCCATAGTCACTCCAAGAACCTGTACGGTTGTATGGACTGGTGGGAACTTGAACATCGTCGGGGAGCCGGCTTTTCATACCCTGACACAATTTGCCGTCAGAATCGTTGGTATCATTCAACTGGAACAGCAGAATCTGGCGGTGGCCAAGAATTGGCAGCACGCTCAAATTGGCACGGTCCTCCATATACACCCAATCGGCATCCTTGTCGACGCTTGCACCGGTTATAGTCTTCCAAAGGTCATCGGAACCATCGTCTGCTTTAGCACGGAAGTCGCCTTGTGCATTATAAAAACCGTTGATGGCACCGCCCTCGATGTGGATTTTCAATGGTGCATGTTCGGACAATTTATGAGGGAACTTTGTTTCATCGTCTGTTCCGTCGGGATTGTATGTATCTACATTATAGCAGATATAAAGCATTCCGCCCGCCTGTGTAAATTCAATAACATTCAAGCCCTGCTGCAAGGCATAACCACCGGTCGCTGCATTCGTAATACGGTCATTGGAACCGGCATCTACAAGGCGCAGTGTTGCACCGGTTTTTATCTCGCCCTCTACCATCACATATACTTTACCCGCCTGGTGTACATAAATACCTGTAGGGTTGTCGTTGTTGGCATGGGAATTTATTCCAAGCCATGATGTGATATCGCCGGCGATACTGTAGGGCTCGTACATCTGCACGCGGAATTTCTTGGCATACGTAGCGCCCCAAGCTTCTTTTGTATTATCAGCATTGGCCTCGCCCCAACCACTGCCGTAGGTTTTGTCATATATCTTGTCGACAAGCTGCTGCATTTCGTCTGTCAATGCCTGGTAAGCAGCTGTCGCCTGCGCTTCAGCAAGCGAAGAGTACTTTGGTGTGTAACAAGCGGTCTCTTTGAAGAGTGAAATGAAATTTTCACTCACTTTTGCTAAAGCCTCGGCTGTTGTAGGGTGCTCATCGAGAATTTCCTGAAGCTCATCGGCTGTATACTCCACCTCATAAACCATCCAATGAGAACTGAGGGTACTGTTCTCATTATCCCAGCTTGAAACCCTCGTACCATCATTATAACCATTTCCATCATCGTGCATAAAGCCATAGGATGTCCAGCCTTTAGTCTCCAAAGTGCTATAATACTTATCCGACTCCGCAAATGTAAAATTGTTTGCCGTCAGTGAATAGTCATCGGTCAAGGACCAAGCCACCTTGTTCACGTGAGCACCTTTCAAATACTTTGCAAAGCAGAGATTACGCAACACAAAGTAATCGCCTTCTTTGGTTACATACCACTGCTGCTGCAAACTTGTGGCATCAGGTGCCACCGCATTTACAATATATTCACTATAAGCGTTCAACGCGCGACCGGTATTTCTGTTGACGAAACGATAGACCTTACCCTCCTCAAGTTCAGTCTTCGCTATGGTTATTTGCAAATTGGTAACAACAACGTGTTTATTATCACCTGCTAACAGAAAAGTCGCAGTTTCGCTATCTACATTCTCCACAGTCAATGTCTGTTCTGTGTCAGTAACAGTTTGAGCACTTCCGCCATCAGGAGTAATAGTTATGCTTCCACTACCATCTTTCAATTTATAATTAAAACTATAAGAAGTAATTACATATCCCGATACCGTAAGGCTCCAAGTCGAAGATCTGCTTTGTCCGGAAGCAATCTCAAAACAACCGTCAGCAGCGTTTCTGTACATATTATTGGCACCGACGCTGATTGTCGTTGTCGGATAATCCGTGGTTGTAGAAGTCCAAGCACTGGCATAATTAACGCTACTGCTACTGCCGTACTCGCCATCCGATGGACTCACCGTGAAGGTTTTTGTAGCATTCTGCGCCCACGATGTCGAACTCAACATCAGCAGCACAGCGACAAAAAGATGTGTAAAAATTCTTTTCATTTTTTATTTTAGTTAATTATTTATTTTCAACAGTTTACGAACAATCAACTTTTTAATAATTATTTACAAAGTCAAAAATGACTCAAAAAATTGTTTTTGCCGGCATTGTATTTTTATGCATAAAATATTACCACACAATAGCATACAAACATACAAAGTTACAAATTTTCACGCATTTTCACAATCAAAAACAAAAAAACTTCGCGCGCACACGTATTTAATATGCGAAAGGCACTTTTTTTTTCAACGAACACCGTCGGTTGCATAGTGCGGTTACCCGGGGTCATGAAACGCATACAAACGACAAGAGGAAAAGAAAAACGATGTTGTATATATCTGTTTACAGAGATTATTACTATCTTCGCGACACAAGTTGAATAAATTAACAGATAAAATACCATGACAAAGAAACTTAATACAGGAACGCTCTGCGTGCAGGGCGGATGGCAGCCCAAGAAGGGCGAGGCGCGTGTGTTGCCCATTTTCCAGAGCACTACATTCAAATACGAGACAAGCGAGCAGATGGCACGTCTGTTTGACCTTGAGGACAGCGGCTATTTCTACAGCCGCCTGCAGAATCCCACCGTTGACGCTGTGGGTGCAAAAATAAACGCACTGGAGGGCGGTGTGGGCGCCGTGATGACATCATCGGGCCAGGCTGCAAACTTCTACGCGATACTCAACATTTGCCAGGCGGGTGACCACTTCGTGTCGGCAACAACCATCTACGGCGGCACATACAACCTTTTTGCCGTGACATTGAAGAAGATGGGCATTGAGGTGACATTCGTTGACGCCGACGCCCCGGCCGAGGAGATTGAGAAGGCTTTCCGCCCAAACACCAAGGCGCTGTTCGGCGAGACAATATCGAACCCCAGCGTAAACGTGCTCGACATTGAGAAGTTTGCCGACATTGCTCACCGCAACGGTGTGCCCCTCATCATTGACAACACCTTTGCCACACCGGTGAACTGCCGCCCAATCGAGTGGGGTGCCGACATTGTGACACACTCTACAACAAAATATATGGACGGCCACGCTGTTGCCGTTGGCGGTTGCGTAATTGACAGCGGCAACTTCGACTGGGAGGCACAGCACGACAAGTTTACTTGCCTCACCGAGCCCGACGAGAGCTACCACGGTCTCATATACACAAAGAATTTTGGCCGCGCCGCCTACATAACCAAGATGGTGTCACAGGTGATGCGCGACCTTGGCGCAATGATGGCTCCCGAGAATGCGTTCCTGCTGAATCTGGGCCTGGAGACACTGCACCTGCGCATGCCACGCCACTGCGAGAATGCACAGAAGGTTGCCGAATACCTGGAGAAGCACCCCAAGGTAAAATGGGTAAACCACTGCGGCCTGCCAAGCAGCAAATACTACAGCCTTGCGCAAAAATACCTGCCAAACGGCGGCTGCGGAGTGATGGCGTTTGCCGTTGAGGGCGACAAAGAGGATGCAATACGTTTCATGGACAGCCTGAAGTTCATTGCCATTGTGACACACGTGGCCGATGCACGCTCGTGCGTGCTGAACCCCGCAAGCCACACTCACCGCCAGTTGAGCAACGAGCAGCTCATTGAGGCAGGCATCGACCCCGATTTGATTCGTCTGTCGGTGGGTATTGAGGATGCCGAGGATATCATTGCCGACATTGAGCAGGCATTGGAGGTTATCTAAAAAAGCACCAGATGATGAAGATGTTGTCGATTTTTACAGGCACACTGCTGTGGTGCATCACCGCAACGGCGGGGGTGCATTCCACCACAGCCCCACAGGACAGCACACTCACAAGGCGCGAGATAAAGAAAGTAGACCTGAAGCAAGCGCATGAAATCAAAGCCATAGACGCGAGCACGCCAAAAGCAAAGGAGGTAAAAATAGACGAAAAAAGGCCTGCGGCCAACATTAAGAGGGCGGCAGACGGTGCTCCCCAAAAGCAGGATGCAGGCACCGTCAAGAAGTTGGAAGTT
Organism: Bacteroidaceae bacterium; assembly: GCA_045644005.1. Lineage (GTDB taxonomy): Bacteria > Bacteroidota > Bacteroidia > Bacteroidales > Bacteroidaceae > HGM04593. The sequence goes on from JAZRGF010000362.1 coordinate 12,423, forward strand.
GCCCCTCCCAAAAAGCAGGAAGACGGCAGCACCAGAAAACCGGAAGCCGATGCCCCTAATAATTTGTTAGCCAAGCCTGAACAGATTACAGGAAGCGGCATAAAGGTCGGGAGCAAGGCCTCTGCCGAGGAGATAAAGGAGGTGGCAAAAAGGGAAAAGGAGAACAGGAAACCCGAAAAACAACCCGAGAGGCCGAGCGTGAGCTATCCCTACTACCCCGGCGGTAACATTGCCGTGAGGGAGTTTGTGAGGAAAAACATACACTACCCCGAGGAGTGCAAACGCGAACGACTGACAGGGAGGGTTGAGGTGCTCATTGCCATTGCGCCCGACGGCACACCGCACAGTGCAACAATATCAAAGAGCAGCGGCAACGTGCACATGGACGCCGAGGCGTTGCGCATTGCAGAACTGATGCCAAAATGGCAACCCGCCGAGGAGAGCGATGACCCGCAGGAGCTTGATTACGTGATATACGTGAACTTCCGCCCGGGAAGGTAAGAAAGGGGAAAGGTGAAAGCTGCGGTTAAGCGAGCAAAAGCCAAGCTTGCTTGAGCTTTTACAGCGAGCGTGAGCAGGTTCAAGCACACGAAGTGTGTTTAAAGCGGAAAGGTGAAAGCGGAAAGCTCGTGCAAGCGAGTGAGTGAAAATTTATTTTCAATCGCAACGAGCGCGGCCGAGGTTCAATCGCACGAAGTGCGGTTAAAGCTCGTGCAAGCGAGTGAGTGAAAATTTAAGCAATAATATAGGAGTTGACCCGGCGCCCCCTGTCATACTGAGCAAAGCGAAGTATCTCTGTTCTGAGTGGTTATGAGATCCTTCACATCCTGTTATTCGCTGCGCTCATCGAAAACCTCTTTAATTTTTACATTAAGGAATGGTCAGGATGACAAATTCGCGAATAATGTCAACATTGGGTCAACTGCTATATT
>JAZRGF010000363.1:0-1422 GCA_045644005.1 Bacteroidaceae bacterium
TCCACTTCCTTTTTATTTTTATTTTCACATGAAGTGAGGGTGATTGTAGCAGCTGCAAAAACTGCAAAAACCGTTGCTATTCTTTCAAGGATTTTCATGATTGTAAAATTTGATTGCACAAAGATAGTGCAAACGGTCGAAACACAAAGCTCTCTTTAGCGTTTCACCGCGAGGGATAGCCTATTTTTATATTTTTTTTCTTCAAAGGTAGTTAAAATGTGGAAAAATGTATATCTTTGCGAGAATTACAATAAAATTTCGTTTTAAAGATATAAGAATATGAATGTTGTTACAAAAAATCTGGCCTTGCCCGATGGTCGTGTAATTACCATTGAGACAGGTAAGCTTGCAAAGCAGGCTGACGGCGCAGTTATGCTGCGTTTGGGCAATACGATGTTGTTGGCCACAGTGTGTGCAGCGAAGGATGCTGTGCCAGGAACCGATTTTATGCCTTTACAGGTAGAGTACAAAGAGAAATATGCTGCGTTCGGCCGTTTCCCCGGCGGTTTTACAAAACGCGAGGGTAAGGCTTCTGATTACGAGATTCTTACTTGCCGCTTGGTTGACCGCGCTCTGCGTCCTCTCTTCCCCGATAACTATCACGCCGAGGTTTATGTGAATATCGTATTGTTCTCGGCTGACGGTGTTGACATGCCCGATGCTTTGGCGGGTCTTGCAGCGTCTGCAGCCCTGGCTGTTTCAGACATCCCATTCGGTGGCCCAATCTCTGAGGTGCGTGTTGCACGCATCGGTGGTGAGTTTGTAGTTAACCCTACATTCGCACAGCTCGAGGAGGCCGACATGGACATCATGGTTGCCGCTACATACGACAACATCATGATGGTCGAGGGTGAGATGAAGGAGGTTTCTGAGAACGACCTGCTCGAGGCTATGAAGGTTGCTCACGAGGCTATCAAGGTTCACTGCAAGGCACAGATGGAGTTGATGGAAGAGGTTGGTTCAACCGTTAAGCGTGAGTACTGCCACGAGGTTAACGACGAGGAGCTCCGCTCAATGGTACACGATGCTTGCTATGCCAAGGCATACGCAGTTGCTGCCAGCGGCAACAACGACAAGCACGGCCGTGCTGCTGCTTTCGATGCAATCAAGGAGGAGTTCAAGGCACAGTTTACCGAGGAAGAACTCGAGGAGAAAGGTGCTCTCATTGACCGTTACTATCACGATGTCGAGAAGGAGGCTATGCGCCGTTGCATTCTCGACGAGGGCAAGCGTCTCGATGGCCGCAAGACAACTGATATCCGCCACATCTGGTGCGAGGCTGGTTATCTCCCCGGCCCTCACGGTTCTGCAGTCTTCACACGTGGTGAGACACAGTCACTCACAACCGTTACTCTTGGTACAAAGCGCGATGAGAAGATCATTGACGATGTAATGAACCAGGGTACAGAGCGTTTCCTGCTC
>JAZRGF010000364.1:0-3211 GCA_045644005.1 Bacteroidaceae bacterium
CTCGTCAACATACACTCTCGCATTATTGGCATTGTTGCCACGTGTGTTGAGTGCGTAGCCGCTACTCTGCTCGCGGATAATGAAATAGCGGTCAATCACAGGCAGATAATCCACCTTGTTCTGCTTCACATATTCCAGACGGAAATGGGTATGCTCACCTGTTGCATTCTTCTCCATAAGCAGAGAGCCATCGCCCTGCACCTTGAGCACCAGTTCACGGTCACCCTTGCACAGCAACTGCACGACACCCGCCGATGCATCGACCACATCCACTGCAAACGACTGGTTATCGGTACAGGTAGCCTCCCACTGCAGTAGCTTGCCGGGAGTACCGGATGACAAGGCCATATCCACAGCCTGTCCGTAGTTCTCGTTATAAAGCACGAAAGTAAGCTCCTTGTCCGACAGGGAGACAAAAGTCCATTCCTGTCCCAAAGAGGTGTCATCGACATCGGCAACACTCAGATAGGTGTTGTGTGCTGCCACATTACCGTTAGTGACAGCCTTGCCGGTTGCCACATTAATCAGGCGGTAAACGCCGTCGGCCTGTGGAAAGGATGCTGCAAACGCGAACGACGCAACAAGCACCATTGCCACAAAAAGAAAAATTTTCTTCATACTGTTCATATTATGGTTTTATTCATTTCACGCAACATATGCATAATCTTTGCGAAAATAGACAAAAAAAAGGGAATTTACAACCTTTAACTATTTAATATTGTTTGCACGCGCATTTTACTAATTCTTATATTGCATATATATAATTTTATGAGTAAATTTGCAACAATTTTGCATAAACCAATATTTATACAGTTTTAGAACATAAATTAAAACACATATACCAATGATGAAAAAGAGTATAGCAATTATGGCAGCAATAGCAATTACAGGCGCTGCGACAGCCGCAAACGACGGCGGTAAAGAGGTAGAGCCTATCGGGAAATCGGACATAAGGATTGAAGGTGGAGTAATGACACCCGAAGCCCTTTGGGCTATGGGCCGCATTGGCGAGGTGAGCGTATCGCCCGACGCCAAGAACGTTGTCTATGGCGTGAGCTACTACAGCGTTGAGCAGAACAAGAGCCACCATACCCTCAACATTATGGGTGCCGACGGAGGCGACGACACCAAGCTGACAACTACAACTGCAAACGAGAGCAGCGCCGCATGGATTAAGGGCGGAACAAAAATCGCTTTCCTTTCAAATGCAAGCGGCAGCAGCCAGGTGTGGGAGATGAACCCCGACGGCACAGAGCGCAAGCAGCTCACAAACGATGCAAGCGACATTGAGGGTTTCCTCTTCTCACCCGACGAGACAAAGGTAATCCTCATCAAGCGCATCAAGATAAAGCCCACAACAGCCGACATACACCCCGACCTTCCATTTGCAAAAGGTTTTGTGGTTGACGACCTCATGTACAAGCACTGGGACGAGTGGCTCAACGATGCCCCACACCCGTTCATTGCCAATTTTGACGGCACATCAATCGACGAGGGCAAGGACATGCTCGAAGGCACTGTGTACGATTGCCCCAACCGCCCATTCGGCGGCGCCGAGCAGCTGGCATGGAGCAACGACTCTAAGCAGATTGCATATTCATGCGTAAAGAAGAGCGGCCGCGACTACACATTGAGCACCGACACCGACATCTACCTGTATGACCTCACAAGCGGCACAACAACAAACCTGTGCAAGATTGACGAGGAGCGCTCAAGCTACGGATATGACAACGCGCCACAATTCTCGCCCGACGGCAAGATGCTCGCATGGACAAGCATGGCACGCGACGGTTATGAGAGCGACCAGATTCGCCTTAGCATCATGGACCTTGCAACAGGTGAGCGCACATACCTCACAGGCATGCCCGATGCAAACGGTGTTACAGCATTCGACAGCAATGTCGATAGCTACTGCTGGGCACCCGACAGCAAGAGCCTCTACTTCACCGGCACATGGCACGGCACAACACAGGTCTATAACATAACCCTAAAGGGCAAGCTCACAAAGATGACCGAGGGCGACCACGACTATAACTCAGTGGCAATGCTCGGCAACAAGAACCTCATCATGACACGCGTTTCAATGAGCGCACCTGCCGACATCTACACAATGAAGGCAAAGGCCGGCGCAGAGGTTAAACAGCTCACATTCGAGAACAAGCACATCTTTGACCAGATAGAAATTGGCAAGGTTGAGGCACGCTGGTGCAAGAGTGTCGATGGCAAAGACCTCCACTCATGGGTAATCTATCCCCCACACTTTGACCCCGCAAAGAAATACCCCACCCTGCTCTTCTGCGAGGGCGGCCCACAGTCACCGGTGAGCCAGTTCTGGAGCTACCGCTGGAATTTCCAGATTATGGCAGCCAACGGTTACATCATCATCGCCCCCAACCGCCGCGGCCTCCCCGGCTTTGGACTCGCATGGAACGAGGAAATCAGCACAAACTATGGCGGCAACTGCATGAGCGACCTGCTCACTGCGATTGACGACATCTGTCAGGAGTCATACGTAGACACTGACCGTTTGGGTTGCGTGGGTGCAAGCTTCGGCGGCTACTCGGCAATGTGGCTTGCCGGCCACCACGAGAAGCGTTTCAAGGCTTTCATTGCACACGACGGCTTCTTCAACATGGAGCAGCAGTACTACGAGACCGAGGAGAGCTGGTTCCCTAACTGGGATTTGGGCGGTGCACCATACGAGCAGACCGAGGGCGTGAAGCGTTCATACGCCAACTCACCACACAAGTTCGTCGACAAGTGGGACACACCAATCCTTCTTATCCACGGCGACCGCGACTACCGCATCCTCTCGTCACAGTCAATGGCAGCATTCAACGCGGCACGCCTCAAGGGTATCCCCGCACAGTTGCTGCTGTTCCCCGACGAGAACCACTGGGTACTGAAACCACAGAACGGAATCCTGTGGCAGCGCACATTCTTTGCATGGTTGGAGAAGTGGCTGAAAAAGTAATCGTGCATTTATCATAGCAATAATATAGGAGTTGACCCGGCGCCCCCTGTCATACTGAGCAAAGCGAAGACGTGTTGTTGAGGGCATGCCCGAAAAATCTCTGTTCTGAGTGGTTATGAGATCCTTCACATCCTGTTATTCGCTGCGCTCATCGAAAACCTCTTTAATTTTTACATTAAGGAATGGTCAGGATGACAAATTCGCGAATAATGTCAACATTGGGTCAACTGCTATATT
>JAZRGF010000365.1:0-2894 GCA_045644005.1 Bacteroidaceae bacterium
CAAACGGCGCAAGGCGTGGGCGGCGGCCGCCAGGCGTTTTGCCGATAAGCATGCGCAGCTGGAGGATATACGCAAAACCGTGCATACCCTGTTGAATCATTACGCTTATCACGACTACATAGAATCGCATTACACAAAACAGAACCACATTGCATTAAGGGAACAGATGCAGTTCCGTTTCTCGGAGAGCGGTTTGCGTGATGCATTGGAAGCCGAAGGGGCCGACCTCAAAAGTTTCAGAATGGAAACGACCCATCAGGATATTACGACAGCCAACCTGCGACGGCCGGAATTTTTCCCGGATGAAGATGAGCGTTTTTTCAAGAAGATAAGTACAAGGCTCACCGATGTCGACACGGTGCGCATCACTTTAGGGCAAGCCACAATGACCATCAACCGCTATTGCACAAAAGACTCTCCTTTCGGGTTCTATGGCCTGCACTTTGGCGAGCAGCTAACGAGGTATGCCATGCTGCTGCAAGAGACAGAGTTCAATATGCTCTCTGTTGCGACATTGCTTATGGAGATTGCTGCCGAAATGGAACTCCGCGACGAGGAACTCAACTACCACGCCAAGAAACTGCGCTTGCGCACGATGGAGGCTGTTGTTGCCGACGACAGTATCGACTTCACCCTTTGGGACGACAATAAACTGGCAAAGAAAGTCGAGGAGTACATTGCAAAAGGCTATACCATAAACCAGGTGATTGACCAAGTGTTGCGCCCTTATAAAACAGCGGTAAAGAAGTATTTTTCTATCGCCACTGAACAGAGTATAATGACTCAAAATGATACCTTGTACAACTTCATCAATTGCATCAACAAAGAATCTTGGGTGGAGAATCGTCTGCGCCCACATTTAGAGGAAGCCGGGATGCAGGATGTTGACGTATCGCTTACCAAACACGCAACAGTTCTCACTAAACAGGGTTATAGTTGCTGCATTAAAAACCACGATTGGCAGGACGGTATATTCTCGCCCAATGCCGGCTACGACAATTTCAACATAGACATGTCTACATCGACGCCGATGAGCGCCGTCGTGAAATTTCTTGGACATATGCCGACAATCAATCGCCGTGTCGATGAATATATTGTAAAGGCTTTGCAGATTTATGACAATCTGATGTGCCGGCAGAATGAAGAGTACAACAAGATTGCGCAGCACCTTGCGGCACTGTCTGCACAACATACAGGAAAGCCCGTGGGCAAGTTGATGAAATATTTGCGATGGAGTACCGGGAACCTGATGAATAAGGAAGATGCATTTTCCCGTATGCTTTTCCACACAATTGCGGTAACAGGCGACACCTCCTTTAATTTAGAGATTAAAAGTTCTGTTCCTTTAATCTACGGAGACGAATTAATCAAAGAGAAATGGGTTGATGCCGAGTGTTGCAATGTGTATAGTGCCGACCCTAAAACAACTGATGAACACGAGTGGCTCAAAGTAAATAATGGGTGGGACAGATGGGAGCAGGATGTACGCTCTTTTGCAGGACACTTTTACGATGTTACTTTCCTTACAGTAGATTTTATTGATGAGAAATTATAATATAAACTATGGCAATAGCAATAAACAGTAAAGAACTTATGACACTGCTCGATGTAACACCATCGTGGCAGAATATAATGCTTACAGGCCGTCACGGCATTGGCAAGTCACAGATTTTGACCAAGTATTTCGAGAGCAGGGGAATAGAGGTCAAGACCCTGTTCCTGGGCCAGATGAGCGACCCGGGCGACCTGCTCGGCCTCCCAACAAAGGATGAGGCAACAGGCAAGACAACCTTTATGCCACCCTATTGGTTCCCCATTGACGGCAAGCCCATAGTGCTGTTCCTCGACGAGCTCAACCGCGCACGCCCCGAGATTTTGCAGACGGTGATGGATCTTGTGCTCAACCGCAAGCTTGCCGGACGGCCCCTGCCCGAGGGAAGCCGCATCATCTCGGCCTGTAACGATGGCGACGAGTACCAGCTGACCGACCTCGATCCCGCACTTGTGTCGCGTTTCAACATCTATACCTTCCGCCCATCGGCCGACGAGTGGCTATTGTGGGCCGAGAGCGCGGGGCTTGACAAGCGCATTATCCAGTTCATAAGCGCCAACCCCGAAATGCTCGACCGCAGCAGCGACACAAAAGGGGAACAGGGCCTTGAGAAAGATCCCGACCGCCGTGCCTGGGAGAAGGTTGCGCGCCTCATGGAAAATGTGCCCAAACCTGCGCCTGTGCATCAAAAGATTGTTGCCGGCGTTGTGGGTGTGCACGCAGCAGCAATGCTGTTCCAGTCGTTCCGTAAAGAGGATGTTACACCCGAAGAGCTGCTTGCCAACTTCAAGGCTGTGAAGAAAGAACTTGACAAATATGAACTGCACCAATTCTCGCTGCTCAACGACGCGTTGGCACGTTTCTTCGAGACAGGCAAGGCCGAATCGCTGGAGACAGCAACAACAGCCGACAACCTGAAAGCCTACCACGACTACCTGCACAAGGGCAACCGCGAGGCCTACGCGCACTTTGTGTCGCTAATCGACGGCACAAATTACAAGAAAATGCTGGTTTTCATAAACAAAGAAATGCCTACAACCTATAAGAAAGTACTGCAATTCATCAGCACTTTATGACAGCACGCGAACGCATACAGAAGGAGATAGAACAGTGGTTCCTTACCGAACCGGTGTTCTTCACAGTATATTGCAGCCATAGCCTTGTGATGAATGCCAATATGCAGTGCCCGCTGCGCTCGGGCAAAGGGCGCATAGAGTATAACCCGGCCATCATAGAAACTATGACGGAGAGTCGGCTGCGTGACCTGTTGCGTGTGGAGATTATACGCATATTGCTGCAGCACCCCTACGCCCGACAGCCGATGGGCTGCCCATCAATTGTG
>JAZRGF010000366.1:0-2206 GCA_045644005.1 Bacteroidaceae bacterium
CACAAATGGCAAACGGCAAGAGCAAGAACGACAACAACACCCTTTTCATAACACATTACTCCTTTACAAGCAGTTTACCTGTCTTTTTGAAGCCTGCGGCATCTGTTGCCATGTAGAAATATACACCTGCACTATAACCGGCTGTGTTCACCTCAAAATCACTCTGCGAAACAGCGCTGTAGACAACGCTACCCTTTGCATCATATACAACAAGTGACACATCGCCCTCAAGGTCACGCGCTACAAAGCGGAAGCTCTCGCCAGCAGCAACCACGTTGCCGCTTTCAAGCAGAAGTTCCTTGCCTTGCAGCACCTCGTCGATTGATGTTGCATCGGGTACAGGCTTGTCACCCTTTATCATACCCTCGATTTTCTTTGTATCACTGCCGGCAGGGGTTGTAACGGTCAAGGTTATGTCGTATGTCTGGTCAGGTTCGATTGTAATTACAGGATTACGCACATTGTCGGCACTCATTGAAAGCGGTGCGGGATACACATCCCAATGCCACTCGGCACCGTTCTGGTTTACGATACTGTAACTGTCGAGCTTTATTTCGCGTGGATAGCCACCCTGCGTGTTGTCGCCCGAGCCGGCATTGAGAATCATTGGCTGTGCTATGGGTTTGAACTGCGGGTCGACAAGTTCGCGTTCCCATATGCCGTTGTTGGTTGCAAGGCGTATAACGCCATTCTTGTAGAACGGCAGCATACGGTTCAGGTTCACCACCTTTGGCAAGCCATCGCTGATATTCACCCATCCATCGGTGGTATCATCACGATAGAGTACCCTGCCACGCGTTGTTGAATAGCTTTCATTGAGATACCCCATAGTAGAAGCAATGGCATAGACAGCGTTCTTCTCGTTACCGGTAAGGAAGAAACGTCCTACACTGTGAGCCTCCATATTACCTTCCCAATTGACAATTGTGAGTCCGTCATCGAGTTTTTCCCATGTCTCGCCATTGTTCACCGTACGCCAAAAACCACCCGCATTGCCGTCGCTCACCCAAATTTCATCCTCGTTGGTGGGGTGAATGGCTAGTTTGTAGTTGATACTATAGGTCATTTCGTCGGGGATGTTATACTCTGTGAATGTTGCACCGGCATCGGATGACCAGTATATGCGGCCCCATGTAGAAGCCACAATCTTGTCGGGGTTCGAACGAGACACTGCTATTGCATTTATGGGGTCGTCAAACGTATATACCGAGGAGAACGAAGTTCCATCATCGCGTGTACGCCAAAGGGTGTTGGCATCTATGCGGTCACTCTCCTGCACAATGTAGAAGCACTGCGCATAGCGCGGGTCGAACTCGAAGTAGAAGCCATGCTGTGAGGACTCCTTCGGGTAGGTCCAGTAGTCGAGGAACGGTACGAACTCATCGCGCCAATCATCGGGCATAATGACATTCTCGGAGTCACTGAACGCTATTTTGCGCGGGTTGGAAAGGAACACATATCCAGTGGGGCGCTCCGAGCCGCGCATTGAAAGCGTAACCCCATTGTAGCGGTCAATCTGCGACATGTTGCCGTTGTGGTTGCGGCCGCCTACCATAACATCTTCGTTCCAGCCTTGATCGAAGCCCCACATTTCCGATGCATAGAGGCCTTTGATTTTTGGCTGTGCATCGGCAAGGAAAAAGTCGTTGCTGTAGATTACACCGCCATCGGTAGAGAGCCATGTGTCGCCTGCGCCGTTGGTCTGGATGGACTGCATGTCGCAGTGGAGGTCGAAACGGCCATAGTAGCCGCCGACATTCTCGATTGTCTTGCCGCCGTCGGTGGAGCGATAGAGCTGTATTATGCCCACAAGCAGAACCTCGGGGTCAGTGGCCGATGCCGTGCACACAAGGTCGTAATATCCCTGACCGCCGTTCTTGTCTACAGCCTCCATCTGCGGTGTAGGGTCGGTAACAGTGAACGATGCACCACCATCGGTACTCTTGTAAAGCAGTGCCGGGCCACTAAGGAATATTTGGTTAAAGTTGGAAAGGTGCTTCCTGCGACAAGCCCACAGATATACATAATCCTCGCCACCGGGTGCTTCGCTAAGACCGATACGCGCACTGATGAGCGGCTCATCGCCAAGAGCAAGAATGTTCCATGACACACCGCCGTCGGTACTCTTGTACATCTTTACGGTACTCTCTTGCTCTATTGCGACATAGCACACATCCGGGTTCTGCACCGAATGCTTTATGTCGAA
>JAZRGF010000367.1:0-8448 GCA_045644005.1 Bacteroidaceae bacterium
AGCCTTAGCCTCTGCCTTGGCATCGGCCTTGCTACCTGCAGCCTTAGGACCTGCGCCCTTTACGGCAGCCTTGCCCGGAGCGCCCTTTGCACCGGCACCCTTAGGACCTGCAAGGTCTCTTGTACCCTTAGGACCTGCACCCTTAACGGCAGCCTTGCCCGGAGCACCCTTTGGACCTGCAGCTTTAGGACCGGCCTCTTTTACAGCAGCCTTTGGACCTGCAGCCTTTGGACCTGCAAGCTTGATAGCCTCTTTAGGACCTGCCTCTCTCTTTGCAGCTTTAGGACCGGCACCTTTCACGGCAGCCTTAGGACCTGCAGCCTTAGGACCTGCAAGCTTCACAGCCTCCTTTGCACCGGCACCCTTTACAGCAGCTTTTGGACCTGCAGCTGCGTTCTCACATCTTTCGCACTTGATTTCCTTCTCTGTTGCCTCCTGAGCATTAATTGTTGCGGCGAAAGCAACAACCAACGCAAACATCAAAAATTTAAATTTCATAATTATTTATATATTGTTAAAAAGTGTTTTCTCAAAACGGAGCGCGAAATTACTGTTTTTTAACAATATAGCAAAATGGAATTGACAAAAAATGTAGGAATGATGAAAAAAAATTACAGAATAGGAATGTTGGACGCTGAAAATGAACGGTTAAAAGTAAAAAAATGCTTACTTATATATGTCGTTACTGTTGTTATAGTCCTTGCCACTTCCCACGTGTGAAGTCGGGGATTTCAACAGGTGCGCCGCCATTGTTGGCCGAGGTATCGGTCAACTCCACAAGGCAACTCCACAGTCCTGCGTCATATACGTTCATGTCAAGTGGCAAACCGTTGCGCAGGCAATGTATCAGACGGCAGTCCATTGCATAGTCAATCCAGCGGCGGCCGCATAGCTCCTCTCCGCGTTTCTTGTATTCGGCAACAAACGGATGCTTGTATTTCTCCACAATCTCATCGCATGCATTGCCGGCAATTATATTTTCGCTGTCGGGCGCAAAAGCATACATGGGAACAGGATATTTCTGTGCAAAGCCCTCGGTGCCGCTCACAAGAAAAGCACGGCTGTAGGGGCGTGGCAGTGAGATACAGTGCTGCACAAGTATTGTCTTTCCCTTTTCTGTCGTGATTAGCGAACTGTTCATTGTTCCACTAAGGCCCTCCTTGTCTCCAACGCGCATCGATGATACCGAGACGATGCTCTTCATTCTGTCGCCACGGTTAATGTCCATTGCAAGAGCAATGGGGCCAAGGCCGTGTGTGGGGTAGGGGTTGCCGTTGTGCCTGCTCATGAATTCCACCTGCCAATTGCTCCATCTGCGCTCGCCGTTGTCGTTTGTGGATATGCGTTCACGCAGGTCGTGAAGGTATGAGCCCTCGGCATGTACAATTTCTCCAAGTACACCCTGTCTTGCCATGTTTATGGTGCATAGCTCGAACTCGTCGTAGCAACAGTTCTCGAGCATTATACAATGACGCAGTGTCTGCTCGGCTGTGTCTACAAGCCGCCAACAATCGGCAACCGTTGTTGCAGCCGGCACCTCTGTCGCCACGTGTTTACCCTTTTGCATAGCATAGACTGCAATGTCGGCATGGCTTGCCCAGTCGGTACATATATAAACAAGGTCAATGTCGGGTTGCTTGCAAAGCTGTTTCCATCCATCCGTGCCGGTGAATGTTGCAGGAGTGGTGTGTCCGTACTCTGCAATTATACTCATCGCATCGTTGATATTCTCCTCTACAAGGTCGCACAAAGCAACAACCTTGCAGCCATTGATGTGCATCATGCGGTGCACAGCGCGCTTTGCACGCACGCCGAGCCCCACGAAACCAATCCTTACACACTCGATTGGTTCGCATCGCAACTGCAGTGCGCTGTAATATTTGTTGTCGCTTTTTTCCATTGTTTCTTGTTCGCTTTTGCAAAATAACAAAAAATGTACCGGCTTTCAAAGCCTGCAACACTTTTTAATGTGTTATGGGATGTACTTTCTTTGTAGCACGTACTACAGTTACAACCCTCTCAGCTTCTCTTTGGCCTCCTTGTTGCCGGCTCTTGCCGCTTCGTAGTAGAGGTCTTTGGCAAGGCGCTTGTCGCGCGATACGGCTTTACCCTCAAGGTAGTAGTCGGCCACTCGCCTTGTACCCTCGTGGTTGCCTGCATCGGACAGCATCTTGGCATACCTGTAAGCCTCGTCATACTTCTTCTGCCCGTCAAGGTAATCGAACATATGAATCATGGCCTTTTCGTTGCCCAAATCGGCAGCCGTTTCCATATATGCGGTTCCGTCATTGCCTCCTGCAATCAGGTGCATGGCATATTCATACGATGCATAGGGCTCTTTTAGTTTGGCGGCGCGTGCAAGCAGCGCTATGCTTTTTTCGTTGTCCTGTGCAACGCTCTTGCCGTCGCGGTAGCGATGCGACATCTCTAGCATTGCGCGTGGATCCTCGTTGGCGGCGGCTGTCTCGTACCAATGATGGGCGAGCGAGTCATTGCGTTCAACCACATTACCCTTGTCAAATTCAACAGCAAGGTCGTACTGCGCTGCCGCATATCCGCGTTTCGCGGCCTCCAACAGGAATTTCATGGAGTTAACCGGGTTCTTGCCCACTCCCTTGCCGTCGCGGTAGCAAAGCGATACATAGTACATTGACGGTGCATATTTGTACTGTACAAGTTCGGCAAATATCGTAAGTGCATCCCTGTAGTTGCCTTTGTTGAAGTAGATTACTCCCTTCTCGTGCTCCCAGGCGCAGGCTGCCTCCTCTTCCGGAGTCAGTGTTCTCTCTTTCTGTTCGGCTTTCTGCTGTGGTTGTGCATTCCGCTTTTCGCTTGCACCGTTGAGTCTTGTGGTTGTTACAGCGTCATTGCTGTATAGCGATGTGCCGTTGCGGCCGGCAACGTCAACAACAATGTTGCTGCAGTTGTTTGTGTTGTAGAGCTCTACAATGGCCTCGCCTTTTTCGTTTATCTCAACCCGGGGCACCCAAATGAGCGTGCGGCGATAGTCGTCCTTCTGTGGCTGCATCTTGCTGTAGTCGGGCGAGTAGAACTGCTTGCTTTCGCTGTAACCCTGCACCGATGTATAGCGCAACGAACTGCCTGTTGCTGCAAATTCAGGAACAATGGTTCTGTCCCTTTCACCCTCTTTATAAGGGATAAGGCAGGCAACATAGTTGGGGTTGGTAGGGTAGCTTATACCGCTGCCGCTTGCATCGCTTATTGCGCTGTGGAAACGGTGGCTCTCGGGGCAACCGTCAATGCCATTGCCTGCATAGAGGTACATCTGTGACAGGAATCCAAGATAGAACTTGTGCATTGCAATCTTGCTGTCGAGCATGTTGGCAAGCGGTGTCCAATAGGTGTCGCGGTTCTCGAACTGTTCGCGTGTCTTGGCATCGCTGCGTATTACAATCTCCTTGAAGTTGGTCATCTTGTCGGCATCGGGCAGGCCGCGCAGATACTCCATGTCGGGCTGTGGCACGGTATACGGACTGTATTCGCCAAGCACCACCATCAGCTGCACCCAGTAGGCCCAGTTATAGTTATGGCGTTTCATGGCACTCGTAACGACATCGGCAGCCGTGAGCGTGTGGTCATACTCCTGCTTTTTGGTGATGGGGAAAGCGCTTTTGCCAATGCGCATGTTGCCGAGATATTTTGTCATTACGCGTGTCGAGTCGGCGATGGAGATAATCTGTCCGATGTCATGTACAATGTTCATTTCGCCTAAAATAGAAGCTTCATCATCAATCACTCCCGGCATCTCATGTACAAGTGCATCGTCCTTTATATTCTGGTATATCTCGTCTTCGTAAGTGTTGAACTGTCCAAGGAATGTCACATCCTGGGCATATTCCCACTCATCGAGGTAGTTGAAACGCATCTCGCTGTGTGGCGGGCGCTCGTTTATCTCTTTCTTGCGTTTCTCCACTACATCGACCGACGAGAGCATATATTCAAAGGGGTTCATGCGTACAAGACTGTCGGCTGTGCTCTTTGCCATGGCCTCGCCAAGGTGGCGCTCCCAATAGTCATAGAGGCGGAAGTCGGGCGAGTAGTAGCGGTCGAGTGCAAACTGGTACGATATTGTCTCGCTGTGCTTGAATGTCGTCTGCGGGCGCAAGGTTGCGATACGTGTGCCGTAGAAATCGTCGAACTCAATCATGAAACCGCCCGTGCTGTCGGTGCGGAATGTCGATGCGGTGACTCTTCCGCTGTCGCCCTCAATGTCCACGCGCGTGAGGTTATGGGCCTGCGGGGTGAGCTTTGCACTGCCGTAGCTGCCTAATTCTTTGCTCGACTGTTTCTGGTAGAACTTTCCTTTCAGCGATATGCCGCGCTCGATGGGCTGCATGTCCTCAATCTTGTTGCGTGTGAGCATGTGCCAGTTATACGATGTCCAGCCATGGGTGAGCATGAGCAGGTCCAGCTGCTCCTTGCGCTTGCTGTTTGTGCTGTCGAAATATTGCGCTGCATTGGGAATGTAGCCTTTAAGTTCCGAGCCCAGCAGCAGGTAACTGTACATGTTATGGCTATACGATGTTGTCTGCCTGCCCATTGCATCACTTGCCGAGAGTGAAAGGCTCGCTGCAGGTGGAATGGGTTTCCCGTCCTCGCGTGTAACCTTCAATGTTATTTTTTCGCCCGGTTTTGGCGACAGGTTGTGTGTGTGATAGCCATTGGCCGTGATGTTGAGCCTTACGGTTTCACGGTCGTTTGCAGCCATCTTTTCGTGGGTAATGAAGAACTGTCTCTCGGCAAGTGGAGTGTGCTCGTTGGCATAGAGCACTACGCGGTTCACTCCCTCGGGTAGCTCCTGTTTTGCTATGGTGTAGCTAATGTTCCTGTTGCCCGAGCTGAACTTCTTGAAGTATCCCAATGCACCACGGTATAGTATCACCAGGCCAAGTTCGCCCTCCTCGGAAAGGTTGTTGGTTGCCGTGATGGTGATGTTGTCGCCCTCCTCGGTAACGTTCAGCACAACGCCCTCCTTGCTCACGCGGGGCAAGTCGAACTTGTGCTTCTTCGTCTTGCCATCCTCGTTGGTCATCGTAACCTCGGCACGGTATTTGGCATTTGCTTTTGGAACGATTTTGAACACTCCCTTGCCCTCGTGCACCGGTGTGCACTCCATCAGCTTGGTGTCATTCTCGAATATTGTAATCTTCTCTTCGCCAAAGAGGCCGTCCTTTCCGCGCAGCTCAAAAGCAACCTTGCTCTCTATGCCCTCGACAAGGTGGCCGCTCTCGGGGAAAAACTCCAGTGTTGCATCGGGCAGTTCCGCGCTTTTCCACTCGCCGCGTTCGTTGTAACCCCTGCGGCGGTCGAGCATGTTCTTGAAATCCCAATTGTCGGCATTCACCTTGTCGAACACCGGGAATACACGTGTGAATACAGCCTCCTTGCCCCAGTTGAGCATGTAGCGGGTGTAGGCACGCACCTCGTAGTAGCCCGACAGTAGCAAAGGGTTCAACTCAAACTCACCGTGGCATGTGCCATTGTCGTCGTGCTTATATTTCTTTGTCTCCACTACATAACCCTCGGGTGCTACCAACTCCACATACAGCACCTTGCTGAGTGTACTAGGCCTGTCGTTGGTGCCGAACGTGGTATATGCCTTGAACCACATTGTCTCGCCCAGGTAGTAGGCCGTGTTGTCAAAATGCAGGTACACACGTTCCTGCTGCATCACACGCCCCACCTGTATTGCTCTGTAGGCAATACTGTCAATGTGGCTCTGTGCCATTGCTGCCATGCAACACAATGTTGCAATGATGTATGTAGTAACTCTTTTTAGCATAATATGAAAGGTTGAGTGTAACAGAACGCTAAAATACAAAAAAAAGTGCAAATGGCTGTAGCACTTGCACTTTTTAATGATTTTTTAGGGTTTTACTTTATGCAGATTTTTTTACCGTTTACAATGTAGATGCCCGGTGCGGTAATCTCGCTGAGTTTACGTCCTGTGAGGTCGTAAATACCTTTCACATTTCCGCTTTCACCTTTCACCTCGTCTACGCCTGTTGTTGTGCCAACCTCTTCGAGCACCCACAGCTCGGCAGCGCTCAGTGGAGCATCGCAATATGGGTAATAGCTGTTGGCATCACCGTCTACAGCGCCCACCTTGAAGTACTGCGAGCCGTTCACGATGTAGAACTCGGTGTCGTTCTGGTACTCAAAGCCAAGCGGTGATTTTGAACCCAGGTTGCTAGCGTCGATGTTCCACTGGCGGCATACGATGTAGTAACCGTCGGCCGAAACAATGTAGAACTTCTCGTTGCCGGCATCCTCCAAAGCGAAAATCTGCCTGTCGCTTTCTGCATAATCGGCAAGACCTACCGAACCCTTGGGACCTGTAGAATAGTTCATGTTGACAGCCTCAATGTTCAGGTACTTGTTCTGTGACACCGATTTGATGCGGTACAGCGTTTTGTCTTCGTCAGGTTGGCCGGGCTGTTCAGGCTGTTCGGGCTCTACTCCCGGTTCTTTGCCTTTGAGCACGGTGTATTTGCCGTTGGTAATCTGCTCAATGCTGTAGTTCTTGTACATGATGTTGTAACCGCCGTATGCATTGATGCCGTATGTATCCTCCTCATAAAGGAATGCGATTGTAGAATCCTTCTGGAAACACATGGTAGAGTAGGCCGATGCCAGGTACGATGCCTGGTGGC
Source organism: Bacteroidaceae bacterium (assembly GCA_045644005.1). Taxonomy (GTDB): domain Bacteria; phylum Bacteroidota; class Bacteroidia; order Bacteroidales; family Bacteroidaceae; genus HGM04593. Next base: position 6,675 of record JAZRGF010000367.1, read on the forward strand.
GTCCGTCCCACTCCCTTGCAAAGTTTGCAGGGGTATCGTAGTCGCTCTCTGTCTCCAGTTCCTTGTAGTAGATACCCACGTTCGCGCGTCCGTTACCGAATGGGAGCGACTGCAATGCAAGCCACATCTCCTTGTTGTCCTCGTTGCGCACCACAGGCACCATCATAATCTCACCGTTGCAGCTGTTGCCCTGTGCAACCACACCGCCATTGGCGCTGTTCGATGTTGCCATGCTGCCCCATGAACCTGTTGCAGCCTCCTTGTCGGTGAATGTGTAGATGTTGAAGTAGCGTCCGCCGTTGATGCGTGAGCTGATGACGATGTTACCGTTTGGCAACTCCTCAACCTTTGGCTCGTCGCCGCCGCTTGGAACGGGCGCATTCTCAACGCCGCCAAGGACTTTCCAGCTGCCGCCGAAGTCATCACTGTAGAGCACGAAGTTGGTGTTCACGCTGTTTACATTCTTCAACAGCACGGCGCAGTATAGACGGTAGTAGTTGTTCACCTTTACATAGCGGCTCTGGTGGATTTTACCCGAACCGATGAACATTGCGCGTACAGGGCCGTGGTTGCTGCTCTGGTCCCACATTGCATAGATGGCATCGGCAATATCCACAGGCTCGCTCCATGTAGCGCCGTTGTCCTCGCTGTAGAAACGCGCGATGTTCTGGTGGTTGTTGCGTGTACCGCTTGGGAACGAAACGTTGCCGGCGCAGCTGAGCACGAGTACACGGTTGCTCTCACGGTCGGCCACGATACATGGGTCACCGAAACCCACGTGCATGAAGTCGGGCGAACTTGAACCCTTGCCCTCTACAATGGGGAACTTTGCATTCCAGTTTGCACCGTTGTCCTTGCTAATGCGTGCGTGCAGGTCAATGCGGCCATAGCTTGCCATACCGATGTCCGCACGACTGTGGCGGTAGTCGGCAACAGCAATCAGGTCGCCGTTCTTTGCCATTGCTATGGCCGGTATGCGGTATGGTATATCGCCCGATGTCGCTGTGGTGAAAATCTCCTGTGAAACCTCGGGTACTCTTGTGTCCTTCTCAATCGTTACAATGAAGTTGCTGAAAGTGATACCCTTGTTCTCGCCGCTCTGCACGAATGAGAATGTGCGCTGCGGGTCAGATACAGTTACTTTGAGCGACTGCTTTGTCGAAGAACTGGAATATGTCTTGCCATCGATTGCAAGGTTCAGTGTGTGGCTGCCAGTGTCGGTGTTCACGTAGTCGAACTGCAGGCCGGTCACCATCCAACCCTCGGGGGCAGTGATGGTGTATGTAGATGACTGTGATGTGCCCGAATAGCCGGCAATGCAGTCATTTACGGTCTTCATGTTGTTTGCGCTTGTCGCAAATGAGAACCCCGCAACTTCGTTGCTCTCCCAGCGTGCGTGCCATGTGTTGTTTGAATTACTGGCGGTGTATCGTCCTTTTGAGGCGATTATTTCTACGCTTTTTTTTTCCACCTCGTCAGTGGGAGGGGTTACCTCGCCGCTGCCGCCTTCACCCTCAACGGTCTCAACTTCTGTTACAAGGTACTGGCAGCCTGTGTCGGTGGTGTTTGTTCCGCTTCCCCAGTTATATACCTTGTAACCAAGTCCGCTGTTTGTCTGGTTGAACTGCACGTTGCCGCTCACAATGATGAACAAACCCTGTGTGGCAGCCTCTTTCAGTTCCCAACCGCTTGCAGGCTCATTTGCCTGTGTACGCAGTGCAGTGTTGTTGCTGCTTGCCGGCGAAATGTATGTGCCATCGTTCTTGTTCACAAT
>JAZRGF010000368.1:0-2256 GCA_045644005.1 Bacteroidaceae bacterium
GGACAAAAGTGTTGCCTACATACAGAGCGAGTACCTCTTTGAGACCACCAACACTGTCCCCGATGATGCTCTGTTTGTTGAGGCCGGCCTTGGCGGTTGCAGCTCAATCCGCAAGAACGTGAACGGCGAGGAGAGCCGCATAAACATAGAACTATTGTTCAATTACATTAATTCAAAAAAGTAAATTGTCATGAACGAAGTATTTGATATAAAGCGTTTGGGTAGGCTCATAAAGTACGAGGTTACTAACTACATACCCAACTTCTTCAAGTCGCTCCTGATATGTGCCAGTGTCATTGCTGCAGTGTGGATTGTTTCACTCACCTTTGATGCATCCATTATGCAGTTCGGTAGAGCGGAGCTTGTGAATGCACTCTTTGTGCTTGCGATAGCATTGAGCCCTTTCATTGTATACAAGGACATGAACAACCGCAAGAAAGGCTACTTCTATGCAATGATACCGGCAAGCACGCTCGAGAAATTGTTGTCAATGGTTGTGCTCTGCGTTCTCATTGTGCCGCTTCTTACATACGCCGTGCTCACGGGTACCGACCTGTTGCTGTGGCTCCTCTCAAAAGTGGGTATAGGGTCGTTCCTGTATATGGATTTCTACAATCCGTTTACTGTCGGTGAAATTGTGGATGATGAATATCTGCTACCCTACATATATCCGGTATTTGACAGCATTCTCTATATGGTGAATATCATAGCCTACACCATAATGTTCAACACAATCTTCCGCAAGAACAAGGTGCTCAAGACAATCCTTTTCAATATTTCAATGACATTCGCGTTTGTGATATTGACTGCTGTCGTTGCAAATGTCGCAACACCCGAGTTCTGGGAAGATATGTTTGAAGGCGTAGTTGAATGGCTTGATGAAAAGACAGACGTGCAGTTGTTTGGCTATTTGATGACTGCATGCCGTTGCCTGACAATTATCATGTCAATGGCATTCTTCTCCATCACCTATTTCAGAATAAAGAAAGTTAACTATTAATGAGTGTCTATTATGGAGTATAGCGAACACAAACCCATTTATCTGCAGAACGTGGACCTGATGCAGGAGAAGATTCTGCAAGGCGACTGGCGTGAGGAAGAGCGCATTCCCTCGGTACGTGAGATGGGTGCAATGGTGGGTGTGAACCCCAATACCATTGTGCGCTCCTATCAGTTGCTCGAGTCGCAGGAGATAATATACAACAAGCGCGGTCTTGGCTACTTTGTCAAAGATGGTGCAGTTGCACGGATAAAAGAGAATGTAAAGAATGAGTTCATAGCCAATGAACTGCCGCAGTTCAAGGCAAAGGCTCAGATGCTTGGCATTACAAAAGAGGAACTTGTTGAACTTTTATAAACAATAATACTATGAAGAACTTTTTTATTGCAGCTCTTTTGTGCTTGTCTGTTTTGCTGTCGGGATGTACGACCGTTGCTCCCGAGGCCGGTGAAGAGGGTGTAAAGGTACATAAGCCCTGGATATTCGGTACAGGAGGTATTGATATGACTCCCGTTGAGACCGGACTCGAATATACTTGGCTCTCTACCGATTATGTTATAGTCAATATGTTGCCTCGTGCCTATGATGAGGACCTTGATGATGCAACATCGAACGACAACACGTTGCTCGATTTCAACACGCAGATTCAGCTACAGGTGAAAGACAACAAATCGCCTGTGCTTATAAAGAATTATGGTGTGGACTGGTACAATTCGGTTATAAAGGAGGTCTACCGCAATACTGTGCGCGGCTACATATCAAAGTACGGGCCTTTTGACCTTATGAGTAACCGCGAAGTGCTCGATTCCATCAATCTTTTTGTAAAGAACGATATCCAGAACTATATCTCGCTGTTGAGTTCAAAGCAGGGTGAGTTGCCGATTGACGTGGTGAATGTGGTGGTTGGCCGTGCCATCCCCAATGAGCGCCAGAAGGCCGAGATGGATGCTACCGCTGCAGCTACACAGGCCAAGCGCACCGAGGAGTCGAGACGTGAGATGCTTGTAGCCCGCGAGGCGGCCGAGCGTCAGCGTGCCATAGCCGACAAGGCATACCAGGAGGAACTTGGGCTCACAACCGACCAGTTCATACAGTTGCGTGCGTGGGAGATAATTAAGGAGAAGAACGGTGCCAACATTGATGTCCTGTTCAATGCCGATGCCACAAACAAGATGTGGAATGTAAGGCGATAAATATATGATGTGATATGAAAAGAGATATATTGGGATTAAGGAGAGTGGTGCCGTGCATGATTC
>JAZRGF010000369.1:0-1878 GCA_045644005.1 Bacteroidaceae bacterium
CAACAGGTCGGTGATGGTGTTGTCGGCAATGCTCTGCTCATACTCCTCGGGGGTAACCTGCTTTGCAAAGCCCGAGCGCAGGCGTGAGCCCGGGTCGGCATCAACAACGTACCACATCTCGGTCTTGCCTTTTGACTGGTGACGCTCCCAGGCGAGTTTGTCATTGGGGTGAACCTGGATCGAGAGGTCCTGACGCGCATCGATGAACTTGATGAGCAGCGGGAACTCCTTGCCAAAGCGCTCGTAGTTGCTCTTGCCAAGCAGTGCGGTCTTGTCGCGTGCAATGAGTTCGGGCAACTTCATGCCGGCATCAGCGCCCTCGGCTACTACCGACTCATTATCCTTGACACCCGAAATTTCCCAGCTCTCGCCAACCTGTCTTTTGTCCGATTCCACCTCCTTGTAAGGGATAATCTTGTCTCCGCCCCAAAGCATCGACTTCAATATAGGTTTGAATTTGTACATATTGTGTTTGTTTAATTGTTTGCTTAATTTATCGTTGCAAGTTATGTATTTTTTGTAATTGATACATTGAATATTGTGTTAACGAATGTTAAAAATGGGGGGGGTAAAAAGTGTTGCGCTGTTTGGGATTTTTTACTTATCTTCGCGCTCAAAATAAATGACATGAACTATATTGCATGTCATCCCGGCAGAGCATGGCGACGAGGAGTCTCTTGAATTGTGAAAACAGAGATGCTTCGCTGTGCTCAGCATGACAAGTTGTAGGTCGATAAATAGATGAAAGATTATATGATTAAAAGGGTTTTTATGTCGCTTCTTCTGCTCTTTCTGGCTTTTAATGTGGTTCATGCGCAGGCTATAAGCGGCCGTGTAATAAATAGGGAGTCTGTGCCTGTTGAGGGTGCGAACGTGGTGCTGCAAAGTGCCGATTCTGTTTTTGTGGATGTTGCCTTGACCGACAGTGCCGGACTTTTCTCTTTCGGGCACAGCATGGATAACTTCCGCCTTGTGGTAAACCACATGGCCTACCATTCGCGCGAGGTGGAGTATAGCACGCCTTTGGTGGGTGATATTGTCCTTGAACCGCAGGAGAGGATGCTTGGCGAGCTTGATGTGGTTGCCGAGCGGCCATTGGTGAAGGTGGAGAATGGTGCTTTGGCCTATGACCTTGAACAGCTCACGCGCGACAAGGCAGTGAACAATACCTACGAGGCACTGACAAGGTTGCCGGGCGTGAGCGAGAAGGATGGTAGCCTTACCCTTGTTGGTGCAAACTCCCTGGCTGTAATAATAAACGGCAAGCCATCGACTATGAGTGCCGAACAGGTTGCCTCGCTGCTCAAGAGCACACCCGTGGGGCGCGTTGAGAAGGTCGAGGTTATGTACAGCGCTCCGCCGCACTATCATGTGCGTGGTGCAGCGCTCAACATAGTGCTGAAACGCGATACTCAATACTCGTTGCAGGGCGAGCTTGGTGGTGATTACATAAACCGTTTTACAGACAATGGCGGCGTGCATGCCTTTTTGCGCGCAGCAACCCCAAAGTTCGCGTTCGATGCAATGTACAACATATCGCGCCTGTCCGAGGTGCAGGATCTTGATATGATATCACTGCACACGCTTGGTGGCGTGCAGCACGATATACGGCAGTTGCAGGAGCTTCGTGGCAACCTGTGGAAACATAGCGCAAGGGCTGCGTTTGAATATAATTTCAATGAGAAAAACAACATAAGTTTTGCCTATAACTACCAGACAAAAACCGATGCCGAGAGCAGTTCGACATCTGTCGGCAACTACCAGAACTCCGAGCAGAAGAAGGTGGTTGACAGTGACCACATGCATAACTTCTCTCTGCGGGCATTGACAGGGATTGGACTCTCGCTTGGAGTGGACTACACCATGTACAAGAACCAC
>JAZRGF010000370.1:0-3151 GCA_045644005.1 Bacteroidaceae bacterium
CGAAAACATAGGTATGGCAATTGTTCTTGACGACCCCAACGATGCCAAGATGGGATGGAGTTATATGAACAATGATGAGACAATCACCCCCGACCTGGGAACACGCGACAATTCGACATGGAAGTTCGAGCGCGTGACCGATTTCGATGGTCACATCGACGAGTTGCTCGCTATGTACAATTTTAAGGATTGTGTAATCTATGACCGCGAACTCGCGAAACTGATGGGACTCATCAAGGAGAAAGAGGCTATAATAAAAGCCGCACCAAATGGTGCGGGCGAGGAGGCTGCCTTCAATGAGGTGTATGCTGCAATTATCAACTACACCGGCCGTATGCCCGAGCATCTGATGGCACCAAATCCCGGCGTGCTTTATACAATACGCCCGGCAGTCGAGGAGTATACCCAGAATGCACTGCTTGTGCACATTGATGCCGCAAATGGCACCTATGTAACAAAAGAGGTTTACAATGGCGATGTTGTGCGTGACGACAATAGCTACGACAGTCGTGCGGCATGGATATTCGAGGGCGCTACAGGTAGTACAAATTCAGGTCTCAAGGCAAAGAACATCCACACACAGTGCTATATGACAGCCCTTGGTGCCGATGCTTCGGCTGTTAACGAGGAGGGTGCTGCTGCTATTACCCTTGCACCGCTTGGTGCTTGCACCACAATGTTCCAGGTGGGTGGCGAATATATGAACAGAGCCGGCGTTGCTGTAACTAACAGTTACAATAATAATGCCGATAACTTCTGGGGCAGTGCGGTAACACCATCTGCAGGCGTAAAGGCTGTAATAGACGAACGCAATTTGGGTGAGGGTGCCGTACACAGCAAGAGCACTGACGTTGAAGTGAGAACAACAGGTGACGAGACCACAAAGGATGTTACCGTGACATTTACATACGATGGCGGTAGCCACAAGATTAATATTCTTGGTGTTGAGCTTGTTGCAATAGATGGTAAAGTGAAATATTCAGAGTACAGGTATGCAACAGCTGGAGGTGATCCTAAAACTGCAACCTATGCTCTCACTGGTGTGTTCCCCGGTACATACACTTTGAACTGCTATGTCTATGACCCTGATGGTGGTGACGATTTGACATCGCACATAGGTCACTTTGATATTGCAGGCGTTGTTGCAGTTTCGGGCGAGGCTAAGGTTAAGAATGACGGTGCAGAATCGACCAGGTGGATTATTGAGGAAATCAGGAACCCCGAGACAAGTGTCTGCTACGAGACAACAATTGAAGAGGGATATTCTACACTTATGCTTGGCTTTGATGCCAAAATCCCCGAGGGTGTTGAGGCATACACCGGTGCAATCGACGGTATTGTGGTTGACAAGAAATATCTTTCAATGACACAGTATGAGGGCAGCATATTGCCGGCAAATACTCCTGTCGTGCTCAAGAGTAGTGAAGAGGGCGTGGCAATGACCGGTAAGTTCTATATCAGCACAATTGCCGGCGAGCAGGAAGAAGATAATTATCTGCGCGGCTCGCTCTACCACACAGTGGTGAGCACCGATGCTATTGAGAACGAGGTTGGTGCTTCTATAAACATCTATATGCTCCAGAGTGGAAAGAACGGTCCTTTGATGTACTGGATTTACGAGGAGTATGATGAGAATGGCAACCTTGTCGATGGCGGAAGCAATGACAATGGTAAGCACGTGCTCTGCAAGGCCAACAAAGCATACATTGTTATAAAGAGTGGCGAGGCTAATGGCAAGGGTTCATTTATGTTCATGCTTAACCGTGGCGGTGCAACAGGAATTGATGATGTCGAGGACGAAGTTGAAACTATTGAGACTATTTATGACCTGCAGGGACGCCGTCTCCAGGAGATTACCCACCCTGGTGTGTACATCGTTAACGGCCGCAAGGTTATGGTTAAGTGAGAATTCCATGGTTGTTGAATTAAAAAGATTTTATGACGATGAAAAAGATATATAATAGCCCTAAAGTAGAGGTACTTGATATTACAATCGTGAATATTCTCGCGCTTTCATTGGAGGAGGAGACCGCCAATTTGCGCGGTCACTCTTCCGACCAAAAAAGTGATGAGTTCCGTGGCGACTGGAGCGGCATTTGGGACAATATGTAAAAGCCCCACCCATACCCTCCCCATAATGGGAGGGTGAAAGGTCGTTTGCTTGGAAAATAAATGAATTTGTCATCCTGAGCGCAGCATTGTCATCCCGACAGAGCGTAGCGACGAGGGATCTCAAGCAAAGCAGTTAAATAAATTCTTCCTCCTTTCAGTCGTCAGAATGACAATGCACGGATTTTGTCATCCTGAGCGCAGCGTAGGATCTTGATTGTAACGCGAAAAAATGGCAAACAAACTCCTCCACTCTTAGGGGAGGTGCCGGCTCGCCGGCGGAGGGGTATTGCTTAAAAACATAGAGAGAAATAAATAATTAAAACAACCAATAATATGAAAAAGAACTTTTTTCTGACATTAGTGCTCGCGCTTGTGGCGCTGTTCTCAATTGAGACCGCAACAGCACAGGCGCCGGTAGACAGCCCTGAACAGGCAATCACCGGATTGCTTAACCGTATTGGTGGCAACGGCGCAGCCGGCAGGTTCGAGATTGTGATTGATGCAAGCCTCGCCCAGGACGGCAAGGATGTCTTCATCATTGCTCCAGGCAATGGCAAGCCCTGCATCAAGGGTAACACACAGTTGTCGGTGGCAACAGGTATCAACTGGTACTTGAACCACCACGCACACATCAACCTCACATGGAACAACCTCACAACCGACCTTTCACAGGTTGAGTTGCCCGTTCCAACACAGGAGGAGAAGCACGTTTGTAACACAACCTATCGTTACGACTTCAACACCTGTACATTCTCATACTCAATGGCTTTCTGGACATGGGAGCGTTGGCAGCAGGAGATTGACTGGATGGCTCTGCACGGTATCAACGCTCCGTTGAACCTTGTAGGCTTGGAGGTTGTCACACGCAAGTTTCTCGAGGAAATTGGCGTGAGCGAGGGCGATATCGATGCCTATATTGCCGGTCCCGGTTTTATGGCTTGGTTTGCAATGAACAACCTCGAGGGATGGGGTAGTACAATCAATGCCAAAGACGTTACAATGAACGGTAACCCCGACTGGTGGTACACCCGTCAGGAGC
>JAZRGF010000371.1:0-13404 GCA_045644005.1 Bacteroidaceae bacterium
GAAGAAGGTAAAAACAAGATGACAGTCATAAATGCATTAAGAGCCAAAATTGTGGCAAGGATGTTTGCGGTCATTAAAAGAAATGATTTTTATAAACCTATTTTTTCATAATTCTCTTGCAAAAACCATAATAATAGAGGGGCAACGCGGGGGAGCGTTGCTTGCGACGACGGGAGCTTTAGCTCCCCAAAGGAGTGCCGATAGGCCAGCGAAGCGGAGGGAGTTCGAAGAACACACCTCATCCCGAGTTCTTAGATGCTTCGACTTCGTTCAGCATGACAATCAGGATACACAGAGTTTATCCCTCCTCGGCTTGCAGCCACTCTCCCTTGCAAGCAAAGGGAAGAGCAGGAATGAACATTCATCCTTGAGCACGCGAATAAAAACACCAACAGCGCAAAAAACATTCCCGACAAGACATACAGCCTTGTCGGGAATGGAATAAAAAAATCACATCAAGACATCTTTTGTTCTTTATTACCACAAATCACCCCAGTCACCACGATGACTTCCCGACAAGTCGGGGGTGTTGCCACCAACAGGTTTGTTGCCTACATTGGCACTACCCTGTTCGGCAGATGTGGTGGTCATTATAACTTCAGTCTCAAGTTGAATAGCCAATGCTGTCGGTTTTTTATACTCTTTTTTCATATGTCAAATTTTACATTGATGTTGACCCAGTATGTCATCCCGACAGAGCGTAGCGACGAGGGATCTCGAAAACAAAATACGAAAATCTAAAACACCGTTATAGAGATTCCTCACATACGTTCGGAATGACATTTATCTTGCGTCAACCACCATTCGTTATTACTTTATAAACACCTTTTTACCGTCAATGATATAAATGCCGCTTGTAGGGTTCTCAACCACACGACCGCTAAGGTCGTAGATTGTTTTCACCTCTCCGTTCTCACCTTTCACCTCGTCGATGTCTGTTGTCTCGCCATCGTCAAAGCGGACGTTCAGCGACTTCTGCGCTGTCACAGGCAACCACGCTGTAGGTATCTGCAAATAGGCCTTGCCGGCGCTCAGTGTGGTGCCATCCTCAAATGGGTAGAACATTGGTGCTGCATCACCATCGGCAATTGTGAACTTATAGTTGCTCATTGCACCATCGGTGCTGTTGACGATTGTTGGTTCAAGAGTTCCGACAAGCATATTCAACGAGTGCTCATCGGTGCTTTCAATTACAGGAACAACATACTCACCAGGCTCACCCTTTAAGAATAGACCAATACCGGCCTCGGCTGTCTGCACTCTTGTCAAGGTAACCACCTGGCTATTTGACTTGTAACCGGTTGCGGCGTATGCCTTCAAGCCCTCTACCTCGCTAAAATCAAGAGCATACTCTGAGCAATAGGTTGCGCAGCCATACTGGTTAATATTAACGGTTACCTCGGTTGGTTCAAGTTCTACAATATTTGTAAACTCACTCCAACTCGCTGTTGATGCATAAGTAGACTTGGAACCGACTGGAACATAAAGGGTACAAACATTTTTGTCTACATTATAAAATGTATATGAATTCACCGCAAAGAGCGCATCTGCAGGAATTAAAGATGTAATGCTTGTAAGACCGGTGCAACCATAGAACGCCCAACCTCCAATGCTTGTAACGCTGTTTGGGATTTCAATGCTTGTTAGTCCGGTGCAATTACGGAACGCGTCATTTCCAATGCTTGTAACGCTGTTAGGTATTGTAATGCCTGTAAGGCTTTTGCAATTATAGAACGCAGAATTTCCAATGCTTGTAACTCCATTACCGATTTCAACGCTGGTAAGCCCGGTGCAATTACGGAACGCATATTCTCCAATGCTTGTAACGCTGTTACCGATTGTAACACTAGTAAGTCCGGTGCAACGCTCGAACGCAGAATTTCCAATGCTTATAACGCTGTTACCGATTACAACGCTGGTAAGCCCGGTGCAAGCACTGAACGCAGAATTTCCAATGCTTGTAACGCTGTTAGGGATTTCAACGCTTGTAAGCCCGGTGCAACCATAGAACGCATAATTTCCAATGCTTGTAACGCTATTGGGGATAGTGACACCAGTTATATTACTTTTGTTACGAAAAAGCGTTCTAGCTATTATATAGTTTTGTCCATTATAGCTTTCCGGCAAGGAGATTACATTATCTCCACCGCTGTATTCCACAAGGGTTACCGTGCTATCATTTATGTAAAATGTAAAATCTCCCACTTGGTCTAAAATGTCACTTTTGCTCACAACAGCCACGGCATTCCATGCAACATATCCGTAGTTGGATGAACCGACAGTAATGTTCAATGAAGAGTTATTATAAACAATTCTAAGCCCGGAACAACTCCAAAACGCATCATTTCCAATGCTTGTTACGCTGTTAGGGATTTCAATGCTTTTAAGCCCGGTGCAACCACAGAACGCATAATTCTTTATTTCTGTTACTTGATCGGGAATAACAAGTTCAGAAACCAAATCACCATTCAAATACAAATTCTTTGCATAATACAATGGATTAGCATTTGAACTACCAAAACTAATATTACACCACGCAGAAATGTCGCTTATCTTCACAGAATAAAGGCTCTCGCAATAGTTGAACGCGCTCTCTCCAATGTTTGTTACACTGTTAGGTATTTCAATGCTTGTAAGACCGGAGCAACCCCAGAACGCATAATTTCCAATGCTTGTTACGCTGTTAGGGATTTCAACGCTGGTAAGCCCGGTGCAACCCTCGAACGCTGCACCTCCAATGCTTGTAACGCTGTTAGGTATTTCAATGCTTGTAAGCCCGGTGCAATCATAGAACGCAGAACTTCCAATGCTTGTTACGCTGTTTGGAATCTCTATCGACTTAAAAACGGTACAACCATAAAAAGCTCCTTCACCAATAGATTTAACACCGTGATGTATCTTTATTGAAGAAAATTCTTTTTGTTCGCTACTATTAAACCAAGGTGCTGAATTAAAATAAAAGTCATCCCAATCATAACTCATATAATCCATATTACCAGTACCCCATATATGCAGAACGTCCGATATAATGCAACTGAAGAGATTGTCGCCACAATCTCCATAAAAGCCTATTTGCGTGGTAAAATATGGTTTCCACGCCGAGTATGCATCTGGATTGAGGACATATAATGTACCTGGTAAATAAGCGAAGCCATCACCCAGGGAATACTGACCCAAAGAAGGAGCGGTAGTTGCCATAGATGCCATACATTTGAGTGAAGAGCAACCATAAAATGCATAATCACCTAATGAAGTTACAGATGAGGGAATTAAAATAAACTCCAGGTTTTTGGCGTGGAAGAAAGCGTATGAACCAATAGCTGTAATGGTTCCGGGAATGAATGTATTTTGACAACCTACAAGCAATGTGTTTGTAGATGTTTTTATGATGGCATTGCAATCCTCGCGCGAGTCCAACACCTTGTTATTCTTATCAACAACAATGCTCTCTATTTCCGGACAGAGACCAAAGGCTGCTTGTCCGATACTCGTTACTGTTTCAGAAATATACACCTTCTTCAACCCCAAACAGTCACGAAACGCCCTCTCGCCGATTGTTTTAAAACCGCTTGGCAATATGAGTTCCTTGAGTCCTTCTCTACTATCAAAAGCCAACTCACTAATCGATACGATGCCGGCAGGTATTGTAGAATTGTTAGAACCGACAATAATTTCATTATCGGGTGTCTTTACAATCGCGTTACAGCCCTCGCGAGAATCATAAACCTCGTTATTCTCATCTACCACAATCTCGTTCAATGAACTGCACTCATAGAACATATAGCCGTCTATATCACCAACCACACTCGCCGGTATTGTAATAGAATTAATACCGGAGTGTGCAAAGGCACCGGATTTTATACTTACAATGCTGTTAGGCAACAACACTGTCTGCAAATCGGTGCAACCATAGAACGCACTTTGTCCAATGCTTGTAACGCGGTAAGTAATACCACCATAAACAACAGATTCGGGGATTGCTACACTGCCGGTGTACTTGTTTGTTCCAGAAGTTACCTCAACAGTCTTGTCCACCCCGGACAGGATGTTGTAATAAACTCCACCGACCTCAAAGTCGTGGGCTGCCATCGCCGTGCTGCACAGCAACAGCAACGCCGTGAATAAATGTTTTAAATGTTTCATGATTTATTTTGGTTTTTAGTTCATTAAACTCAATAATGCGGTGCCGGTTTACTGCAAATAAATCCTTATAGGCACTGTTGTGCACAATATATGCAATCTAATTCCCTTGCAAAGGAAACACTTAAAAACCGCAAAAACGGTTTCATTCCGTTTCATTCGCGATTTCGGCATGTTTTTGTTATGAGCGCAGGCTATTTGTGATAATAAATTTTATACATTTGCACCATGACTACTATGAAAAACAGCGAAGAGATACACTACTTGTAGCATAAAAATATTTTAATGAATATCACAGAAGCCAATAAATATTGTGATTTGCAAAATATTTATTGCCAAGAGATATAATTTGTTTAGCAAAAAAATCTAATTTTTAATAATTATTTTGTTGGTAATCAGCAAATAAAATCTTTCAATCAATCTCTTCGGTAGAGATGTCTCTTTTACTGAACTGTTACTGTTCTACACTACAAATCAATTCTCTTACCCCGGCATAGGTTCGCGACTACAACCACATGACGCGGTGACAAGGAGAGGTAATCACGGAATGCCAAAACAGCATTCCCAATACATAATGCAAGGCAATCACATACATCAATTATAAAAAACTTATGAAAACACTTGCACACAACGGCGTTTATTAGTACATTTGCAGTGTAAGATGATTGATGAGGGGCCGACAAGCCCCTCTTTTTCATACCAGAGCGCACAAGAATCATATCATACATCAAAATAGAACATAAACTATATGATTGACAGACAACAAGTAATCGACCTCACAAACGAGTGGCTCGCCGACAAGGAGTATTTTTTGGTAGATGTTGTCATCAGCAAGGATGACAAGATAACAGTTGAGATTGACCACGCCGAAGGCGTATGGATAGAAGACTGCGCCGATTTGAGCCGTCACATCGAGAGCAACCTGGGCAGCGTGACCGACGACTACGAACTTGAGGTAGGTTCGGCCGGCCTTGGACAGCCATTCAAGGTGGTACAGCAGTACATGAACCACATTGGCCTTGAGGTTGAAGTGCTTACAAAAGACAAGCGCAAGCTCAAGGGTATACTCAAGGATGCCAATGAGGAGAGCTTCACAATCAGCATCAGCAAAAAAGAGAAACCACAGGGCGCAAAACGCCCCATCATCGTCGAGGAGGACCTGCAGTTCACCTATGACTCAATCAAATACACGAAATATATAATAAATTTTAAATAAAATGGCAAAGAAAGAAGAAACAATGAGCCTTCTTGATACATTTCAAGAGTTCAAGGAGTCAAAGAACATCGACCGCACAACAATGATCAGCGTACTCGAGGAGAGTTTCCGCAAAGTAATCATCAACCTCTTCGGTACCGACGAGAACTACTCGGTTATCGTAAACCCGGACCGTGGTGACTTTGAGATTCAGCGCCGCCGTACCGTTGTTGCCGACAACGAGGTAAAGGACAGCAACTTCGAGATTTCGCTCTCCGAGGCACAGCTCATCGATGACACATTCGAAGAGGGCGAGGAGGTAAGTGAGATTGTAAACTTTGCCGAGTTCGGCCGCCGCGCCATCCTCAACCTGCGCCAGACACTCGCTTCAAAGATTCTTGAGTTGGAGAAGGACAGCCTCTACCACAAGTACAGCGAGAGAATCGGCCAGATTGTAAGTGCCGAGGTTTACCAGATTTGGAAGAAGGAGTTGCTACTTGTTGACGACGAGGGCAATGAACTTATCCTCCCAAAGAGCGAGCAGATTCCAAGCGACTTCTACCGCAAGGGCGACCATGTGCGTGCAGTTGTCGAGCGTGTTGACAACCAGAACAACAACCCAAAGATTATCCTCAGCCGCACATCTCCAATGTTCCTGCAGCGTCTCTTCGAACTCGAGGTTCCCGAGATCAATGATGGTCTCATCACCATCAAGAAGATTGCCCGCATCCCAGGCAAGCGCGCGAAGATTGCCGTTGAGACATACGACGAGCGCATTGACCCGGTAGGTGCATGCGTTGGCGTGAAGGGTTCACGTATCCACGGTATCGTACGCGAGCTCCGCAACGAGAACATCGACGTTATCCCATTCACATCAAACATCGAGCTCTTCATCAAGCGTGCATTGAGCCCTGCGAAGATTCAGGAGATAAAGCTCAACGAGGAGCAGCGCATTGCCGATGTAAACCTCAAGAAAGAGGAGGTTTCACTTGCTATCGGTAAGGACGGTCTCAACATCAAGCTTGCAAGTATGATTACCGAGTACACCATCAACGTATACCGCGAAATCGACGCACAGCAGGAGGATGACATCTACCTCGACGAGTTTGCCGACGAGATTGAGGAGTGGGTAATCGAAGCCATCAAGGGTATCGGTCTCGACACAGCAAAGGCAGTGCTCAACGCACCACGTCAGGTGCTCATTGAGAAGGCCGACCTTGAGGAGGACACTGTTGACCACCTTATCGAAGTGCTCAAGGCAGAGTTCGAGGATGAGGAATAATCAACAAGAAAAAACTAATACCTAAAAAGACTACGAATGAAGATCAGATTAAATAAAGTACAAAAGGAACTCAATATCGGCCTTTCGACCATCGTGGAATTCTTGCAGAAGAAGGGAATCGAAATCAAAGAAGACCCCAACGCTGTTGTTCCCGAAGCAGGTTACGAATTGTTGATTCAGGAGTTCAGCGCCGACAAGAAAGCGCGCAAGGAATCGGATGACTTTACCAAAGAGCGCCTCAACAAGGAGAAGCCAAAGGCAGCCCCCGTAGTTGAGGAGAAGCCGGTGGTAAAGGAGCCTGTAGCTCCAGCGCCTGTTGTCGTTGAGGAGAAAAAGCCCGAGCCTGCTGCAAAGGAGGTTGTTGAGAGCACACCAAAGGTTGAGGCACCGGTCATCAAGGTTACACGCCGTATTGACCTCGATGCACTCAACAAGAGAACAGCTCCCCAGCCAAAGAAGGAGGAGCCAAAGAAGGAGGAAGCTCCAAAGGTTGAACCAAAGAAAGAGGAGCCCGCAGCTCCTGCACCCGTTGTCGTGGAGCCAAAGAAAGAGGAGCCACAGCCACAGCTTACACAAGTTGACGAGGTAGAAGCTCCAAAGCTCAAGATTATGGGCCAGATTGACCTTGCTGCCATCAACCAGTCTACCCGCCCCAAGAAGAAGAGCAAGGAGGAGAAGAAGAAGGAGCGCGAGGAGAAGGACAAGCAGCGCGAGGAGCAGCGCAAACAGCAACGCGAGGCACAGCGCCATGGCAATGACGGCGGCGAGAAGAAAAAACGCCAGCGCATAAACAGCCAGCGTGTGGACATCAACGATGTCAAGGAGAACGGCGGCGGAAACAACGGCGGAAACAACAACAACGGTGGCGACAGAGACTGGAGCGCAAACCGCAACAAGGGCGGTGGTAACCAGTCACAGGGCAGCCGCAAGGACCGCGATCGTCAGCACAAGCGTTTCGACAAGAACGATGTGAACGACGAGGATGTGTCAAAGCAGATTAAGGAGACACTCGACCGTCTCACCAACCGCGGCAAGGGCAACAAGTCGGCAAAATACCGCAAGGAGAAGCGCGACATGGTTGCCGAGCGCCAGATGCAGCAGATGAGCGAGGAGATGGAGCAGAGCAAAGTCCTGCAGCTCACCGAATTCGTTACTGCAAACGAGCTTGCAAGCATGATGAATATCTCGGTTACACAGGTCATTGCAACCTGTATGAGCATTGGTATGATGGTGTCAATCAACCAGCGTCTCGACGCCGAGACCATCAATATTGTTGCCGAGGAGTTCGGTTACACAACAGAGTACGTGAGCGCCGAGGTAGCCAATGCAATTGAGGAAGATGCCGACACCGAGGCCGATTTGGAGCCACGCGCACCAATCATCACCGTAATGGGTCACGTTGACCACGGTAAGACATCGTTGCTCGACTACATCCGCAAGGCAAACGTAATCGCAGGCGAGGCCGGTGGTATTACACAGCATATCGGTGCCTACAACGTGAAGATGGAGAGCGGCAAGCGCATCACATTCCTTGATACCCCAGGTCACGAGGCCTTCACTGCCATGCGTGCCCGTGGTGCCAAGATCACCGATATCGTAATCATCATCATCGCAGCCGATGACGACGTGATGCCACAGACAAAGGAGGCCATCAACCATGCCATGGCAGCCGGTGTACCAATCGTGTTCGCCATCAACAAGTGCGACAAGCCTACAGCCGATCCCAACAAGATCAAGGAGCAGTTGGCACAGCTGAATATGCTCGTTGAGGACTGGGGTGGCAAATACCAGTCACAGGAGATTTCGGCAAAGAAGGGTATGGGCGTAGAGGAGCTCATGGAGAAGGTACTTCTCGAGGCCGAGCTTCTTGAACTCAAGGCAAACCCCAACCGCAAGGCTACAGGTTCTGTCATAGAGTCTACACTCGACAAGGGCCGCGGTTATGTAGCTACCGTACTTGTACAGAACGGAACATTGAAGGTGGGCGACATTGTAGTTGCCGGTACACAGTGGGGTAAGGTTAAGGCTATCTTCAACGAGCGTAACCAGCGCATCAAGGAGATTCGTCCTGCCGAGCCAGCACTTATCCTTGGCCTCAACGGCGCTCCTGCTGCGGGTGACACATTCAACGTTGTCGAGAGCGAACGCGAGGCACGCGAAATCACCGGCAAGCGCGAGCAGTTGCAGCGTGAGCAGGGATTGCGTACACAGAAGATGCTTACACTCGACGAGGTTGGCCGCCGCATTGCACTCGGTAACTTCCAGACCCTCAACATCATTGTCAAGGGTGACGTGGACGGTTCTATCGAGGCTCTGAGCGACTCACTCATCAAGCTCTCTACCGAGACCATCCAGGTGAATGTTATCCACAAGGCTGTCGGTCAGATTTCGGAGAGCGACGTGAGCCTTGCAGCAGCTTCGGATGCCATTATCGTAGGTTTCCAGGTGCGTCCATCGGTGACAGCACGCAAGGTTGCCGAGAACGAGGGTGTCGACATCCGCATCTACTCAATCATCTACGATGCTATCGAGGAGGTGAAGGCCGCTATGGAGGGTATGCTTGCTCCAATTGTCAAGGAAGAGGTTACTGCAACCATTGAGGTACGCGAGACATTCCACATCAGCAAGGTTGGCACAGTTGCCGGCTGTATGGTACGCGAGGGTAAGGTAAAACGTACAGACCGCGTACGTCTCATCCGCGACGGTATCGTTGTCCACACAGGTTCACTTGCTGCGCTCAAGCGCTTCAAGGAGGATGTCAAGGAGGTAGGTACAAACTTTGAGTGCGGTATCAGCCTTACATCACATGACGACATCAAGGTGGGCGATATCATTGAGACATTCGTTCAGGTTGAGGTGAAACAGAAACTATAAACCTACTTTTTAGAAAATGAATACATTAGATATAGCCCTGTTGGTAGCAGTCGGAATAGGTATTCTCTTTGGACTGATATCAGGGCTTGTCAAACAGTTGAGCTTTGGAGCAGGCATAATAATAGGCCTGCTCCAGGCTACTATATTCTACCCGCGGGCAGCAGCCATGCTGCAAGGTTACACAGGATGGAGCGATCTCTTATGCACCGTGTTGGGCTTTGTGATTGTCTTCATAGCCGTGGCAATGATAATAAACATTGCAGGCTTCATTCTGCGTTGGTTGCTCAAGGTCATACTGCTTGGCTGGCTGGACCGTATTATGGGTGCAATATTCTCGGCTATAGTAGCAATAGGTATTTTTGTTTTGGGTGTGAACATCAGCGAAAGCGTTATGCCCGACAACGGTGTCACAAGCAAAACATCACAGGAAGAATCATTGTTATATAAAAAGGTTGCCGAGGTTACTTTTTTAGTCATCGAAGAGGCGAAGAAGATAGATGAAGAAAAAGAACAACATATTCAAGAAAATTGCTGACAAGGCCTATGAGTTCGGCTTCGTCACCAAGATAAAGACAGACATCATTGAGCGTGGCCTCAACGAGGAGACCATCAGGCTCATTTCAAGCAAGAAGAACGAGCCCGAGTGGATGCTTGAGCTTCGCTTGACAGCCTACAGGCATTGGCTCACATTGGAGATGCCGCAGTGGGCACACTTGGATATTCCGCCAATCGACTATCAGGCAATATCCTACTATGCCGACCCCTTGAAAAAAAGCAAGGAGAACAAGAACAAGGAGATTGACCCCGAGCTGATGAAGACATTCGAGAAGCTTGCCATTCCCCTTGAGGAGCGCCTTGCGCTCCGCGGCACAGCTGTTGATGCCGTCATGGACTCCGTCTCGGTAAAGACAACCTTCAAGGAGGAACTCAAGGAGAAAGGCATCATATTCAGTTCTATGGGTGAAGCCATTCAGGAACACCCCGAGCTTGTGCGCCAGTACCTGGGCACAGTAGTAAACTACCGCGACAATTTCTTTGCAGCGCTCAACACAGCCGTGTTCAGCGACGGTTCATTTGTGTACATTCCCAAGGGAGTGCGTTGCCCGCGCGAGTTGTCGACCTATTTCCGCATCAACGCGGCAAACACAGGACAGTTCGAGCGCACGCTCATCATTGCCGATGACGACAGCTACGTTTCGTACCTCGAGGGCTGTACCGCGCCCATGCGCGACGAGAACCAGCTGCCTGCCGCCATTGTTGAGATTGTGGTAAATGAGAATGCCGAGGTAAAGTACAGCACCGTGCAGAACTGGTACCCCGGTGATGCCGAGGGTAAGGGCGGTGTATATAACTTCGTCACCAAGCGTGGCGACTGCCGTGGCAATAACAGCAAGTTATCGTGGACGCAGGTTGAGACCGGCTCGGCCATCACCTGGAAATACCCCAGCTGCATACTGCGCGGCGACAATTCGCAAGGTGAGTTCTACTCAGTGGCACTCACCAACAACTACCAGCAGGCCGACACCGGCACAAAGATGATTCATCTTGGCAAGAACACCAAGAGTACCATCATCAGCAAGGGTATCTCGGCCGGCAAGAGCCAGAATTCATACCGTGGACTTGTGCGTGTGAGCAAGAATGCCGATGGCGCCCGCAACTACAGCCAGTGCGACTCACTGTTGTTGGGTGACAAGTGCGGCGCACACACCTTCCCATACATGGACATACACAACAACAGCGCCATTGTGGAACACGAGGCTACGACATCAAAAATCTCCGAAGACCAGCTCTTCTACTGTAACCAGCGAGGCATTGGCACCGAGGAAGCTATCGGCCTCATTGTCAACGGCTATGCACGCGAGGTGCTCAACAAGCTCCCAATGGAGTTCGCCGTCGAGGCACAGAAGTTGTTGAGCGTGTCGCTCGAAGGAGCTGTAGGATGATAAACTAACGATGATTATGGAAAATTTACTTGAAATAAAAAACCTTCATGCCACCATTGATGGCAAAGAGATACTTAAAGGAATAAACCTCACCATCAAGGCGGGCGAGGTACATGCCATAATGGGCCCCAACGGCTCGGGCAAGAGCACATTGAGCAACGTGCTTGTGGGTCATCCTGCATACACAGTAACAGAGGGCGAAGTGATATACAATGGCAAGAACCTGCTCGAACTCTCTCCCGAGGACCGCAGCCACGAGGGACTTTTCCTCTCGTTCCAGTACCCTGTGGAAATTCCGGGCGTGAGCATCACCAACTTCATGCGCGCAGCCATCAACGCCAAGCGTGAGTACCTGAAGCAGGAGCCCATGAGTGCCAGCGACTTCCTCAAACTCATGCGCGAGAAGCGTGCGCTAGTCAACCTCGACAGCAAGCTCGCCAACCGTTCGGTGAACGAGGGCTTCAGCGGTGGTGAGAAGAAGCGCAACGAAATATTCCAGATGGCTATGCTTGAGCCTACCTTGAGCATCCTTGACGAGACCGACTCGGGACTCGACATTGATGCACTACGCATTGTAGCCGAGGGTGTGAACAAACTAAAGCGCCCAGACACATCGAGCATCGTCATCACACACTACCAGAGACTGCTCGACTACATCAAGCCCGATATCGTACACGTGCTCTACAACGGCCGCATTGTAATGACAGCCGGCCCAGAACTTGTTCAGGAGCTTGAGGTACGCGGATATGACTGGATTAAAAACGAGAACCAATGATGGGCAACGAACAGGAATACATATCCCTGTTCAGGCAGAACAGGGAACTCATTGACGGCGCCTGTGCCGCACTGCTCAACAGCAAACGCCAGGCAGCTTTCGAGCGCTTCGAGGCAGCAGGCTTCCCCACCCGCAAGGACGAGGCATGGCTCAACACACCCATTGCCAAGCAGTTCGGCATAGACTATGGAATGAACCTGAAGCGTGCCGAGTCGGGCATCAGCGCAGGCACCATCTTCCACTGCGATGTTCCCAACCTCAAATCGCACAGGGTATATATTGTAAATGACAGCTATAGCCCGGCCGAGGGTCACAGCCGCGAGTTGCCACAGGGAGTAACCCTTGGCAGCCTCAACGCCGTTGCCACAAGCCACCCTGCCCTGCTCGAGAAATACTACAACCGCCTTGCAGCCCAGGGTGACAGCATAGCACAGTTCAACACAATGTTTGCACAGGACGGCGTAGTGCTCTACATTCCACAAGGCACCGTTGTAGAGGAGACAATTCAAATTGTCTCGCTCATCCAGGCAAATGTTGAAATGCTGCTCAACCGCCGCATCCTTGTTATCCTTGAGGAGAACAGCAAGGCCAACATCCTTTTGTGCGACCACTCGTCACAGGAGAAGCAGTCGCTCTCTACACTCGTCACCGAGGTATTCGTGGGAGCAGGCGCTTCGCTCAACATATACGACATTGAGGAGACAGCCAACAGCAACACCCGTGTGGCAACAATGCTTGTTGAGCAGGAGGCCGACAGCCACTTCAACCATTGCTGTGTAACACTCACCAACGGCTTCACACGCAATTGTATAAACGTTGCACTTAACGGCCGCGGGGCAGATACAAGCATCAACGGCCTTGCCATAGGCGACAAGACACAGCACATCGACAACCACACACTCGTTGAGCACAAGGTGCCCGACTGCACCAGCAGCGAGCTCTACAAGTACATCCTCGACGAGTCATCGACAGGAGTCTTCGCCGGCAAGATGCATATATACCCCGATGCACAGCGCACCGTCTCGCAACAGACCAACCGCAACCTGTGCCTCACCAACTGCGCACACATGTATGCACAGCCACAGCTGGAAATCTATGCCGACGACGTGAAGTGCAGCCACGGCTCAACCGTTGGACAATTGGATGAAAGCGCACTCTTCTACATGCAACAGCGCGGCATCCCGGCCGACGAGGC
>JAZRGF010000372.1:0-3458 GCA_045644005.1 Bacteroidaceae bacterium
TTGCGTGGTTTTCTTTCGGCAATGACATCCAATCCTTTCAAAGGCGTTCTGACAGGTCTGGGAGTGACATCTGTTATACAATCTTCATCGGCAACAACGGTGATGGTTGTGAGTTTCGTGAATGCCGGATTGCTTACTTTGGTACAGGCAATAGGTGTCATAATGGGTGCAAACATCGGCACCACCGTTACTGCATGGATGGTGTCGTGGCTTGGTTTCAAGGCCGATATCTCAATTCTTGCCGTGCCGTTGATGCTCTTCGGCTTCCTCTTCTCCAATTCAAAGAAGGACAAACGTAAGAATGTAGGCGAACTCATCGTAGGTTTCAGCCTTCTTTTCCTTGGCCTTTCGTTTATGAAAGAATCGGTCCCCGATTTGCGCCAGACACCCGAGGTGCTTGAGTTTGTTACCGCGTGGTCGGCTCATGGCTTCGGTTCGGTGCTGTTGTTCCTCGCGTTCGGAACGGTTCTGACACTTGTCCTGCAGTCATCATCGGCAACAATGGCCATAACACTCATCATGCTCAGCATGGGGTGGATACCTTTTGATATGGCATGTGCAATGGTACTTGGTGAGAATATCGGTACAACCATCACGGCAAACATTGCAGCCTCCGTGGGTAACACTCAGGCAAAACGTGCGGCAATGTCCCACACAATCTTCAACGTCTTTGGCGTAGTTTGGGCATTGATGCTCTTTAAACCGTTTTTGAAATTGGTAGGGTATATTACTGAAATGCTTTTCGGACTGCCCAATCCTGCTGCCGATGGGTTCGCGGTTACCGACTCTGCATCAGCCCAGGGAACAGCTGCGCTTTATGGCTTGTCAATGTTGCACACCTTGTTCAATGTGGTGAATACCCTGCTGCTGGTGTGGTTCACCAAATGGATTGCAAAGGCAGTATGTTGGATTATACGTGCGCCAAAGAACCAGGAAAAGGAGGTCTTCAAGCTTAAATATATCTCTGCAGGGCCTCTTGCAACTCCTGAATTGTCAGTGGAGCAGGCGTTTGACGAGGTTATACATTTTGCCCAAATATCAAAGAATGGGGCAGCCTATGCTAAAGAGGCGGTGGCCGAAGCTGATGGCGACAAATTCGAGGAACTGAGAGCCAAGTTGGTAAAGTACGAAGAGATATCGGATCGCATGGAGTACGAGATTGCGGCGTTCCTCAATGGCGTGTCGGCCGAGGAGGTGAGCGAAAGCACATCGCTCAAAATAAAGGCCATGTACAAGATTGTAGGCGAACTGGAGTCGTTGGGTGATTCGGGCGAAACAATCAGCCGCATACTCTCAAGAAAAAATATACACAAGAAGAACTTTGATGCCGATGCCCTGAAAAACCTTTCAGTGATGGCCGATGCAGTGCTTGCTGCATATGATGTAATGATTGCCAATCTCACTGCTGCCCACAAGGGAGAACTCGCCGATATTACAAATGCCTACAATGCCGAGCAACGCATCAACACCCTGCGCAACAACTACCGTGATGCCGTGATTGAGGAGATGGAGAGTGGTGCGGGCAACTACCAGGCAATGGTCTACTACATGGATATAATGAACACCTACGAGCGCATGGGTGACTTCATGATAAACATATCGCAGGATCTTGAACGAGGCTTCATTAATAGATAAAATCCAATATTCATATTCAGGATATCGTACTTCTCTTTATTGAAAGGGTGGTACGATATCTTTTTGTTTTGCCGTGTATATTTATGGTAGTTCCTTAAAATCTTTTAATATTTTAATATGAATATTAAATATAAAACATTAACTTTGTAAATTGTTATGGCATGCTGTGAAAAAGGTGAATCTGTTTCATGGACTATGGCTAATTTTGCATTGCCGGCATGGCATTGGATGTTTGACTAAATAAAAACTTTATATAATATGGAAAATAAGATTCAGGAATTGACCGAGAAAATCTATGCCGAGGGCGTGGAGAAAGGTAAAGCCGAGGCAGAGCGTCTTGTATGCGAAGCAAAGGAGAATGCTGCCGAAATTGTGAAGAAGGCTCAGGCCGAGGCCGAGGCCATTGTGGCTGCTGCCAAGAAAAAGGCCGAGGAGCTCGATGCGAACACACGTTCCGAAATCAAGCTCTACGGCGCACAGGCTGTTGGTGCTTTGAAGTCGGAGATTGCAACAGTGGTTACCGACACTATTGTAAAGGATGCTGTCAAGGAGGCTCTTGCAGGCGACTCTGTAAAGGCGATGCTTGTGAAGATTGCCGAGCGTTGGAACTCTGACGAGGCATTGGTTATCTCAACTGCCGAGGCTGCTGAACTCAAGGCATACTTTGCAAAGAATGCCAAGGCATTGCTCGACAAGGGTGTCGAGATCAAGCAGGTGAATGGTATGAAGACTCTCTTCTCAATTGCACCGGCCGACGGTTCTTACAAGGTGAATTTCGGTGAGGCCGAGTTCGAGGCTTTCTTCAAGTCATTCCTCCGTCCTCAAATGGTTGAACTCTTGTTTTAATTTACAATACTGATTAATAATGGCTAACTACTATTGTCAGGTAGCGGGTTTGCCCGATGTCGCATTCGACGGCAGCAAGGCGGCGTTTACGGTAGAGCGTTTCAGGGACGAACTCTATCCCTCGCTTTCGGCCCGTGATGCAAAATGCGTCGACCTGCTTTTCCTCTCAATCGACAATGCGAATATCCTTGATATTCTAAAGCATGGCGAGGAGGCGAAGATTGGACAGGTTGGCTGCTACAGTAAGGAGGAACTGCTGGATATCATCGCTTCGGCAAAGGATGGCGATGCACCAAGAAAAGATGTCCCATCCTATCTGTACCGCTTTTTCGACTATTACTTTGCCAACGAAAGCAACGAGAATATCATCTGGAACGATGTGCTCTGCGCATATTACTATGACTATGCAACTTCCTCTTCAAACAAGTTCGTTGCAGGCTGGTTTGCTTTCAACCGCAATGTAAACAATATACTTGTTGCGTTCACTGCCCGCAAGTACAAGATGAATATCGCCGATGTCGTTATTGGCGAGGACGAGGTTGCCACATTGTTGCGTACCTCGGCGGCACGTGACTTTGAACTCTCGGGCGCGCTCGACTATTTTGAGGCTGTGCAGCGCATGAGCGAGAACGGCAAGTTGCAGGAGCGTGAGCGCCAACTCGATGAACTGCGTTGGCGTTGGCTCGACGACAATTCGGTATTCAACTACTTTACCGTTGAGCGTCTTTTCGTCTTCCTGCAAAAGCTCATCATCATTGAACGTTGGGATGCGCTCGATGCCGAGAAGGGAATGCAACGCTACAACGAAATGATTGCCGAACTCAAATCGGGTATGGACAAACTCTCTTTTGAGATTTAATGTCATACTGAGCAACGCGAAGTATCTACAAATAGAGATTCTTCACCTACGTTCAGAATGACAATAGGAATATAAGAAAAAATAAACAAAATATAGATATGGCTACAAAAGGAAAAGT
>JAZRGF010000373.1:0-2534 GCA_045644005.1 Bacteroidaceae bacterium
ACTCATTCCAAGGCTCCACTTTGTCGGCCGGGCGGAACTCGGTCCACTTCCTGCCGTCCTTTATGAAATAACCACCCTCATAAGTTACAAGTGCTGTGGTCTGTGCCACGAGCGTTACAAAACTTGCAATGGCAAGCATCGTTGTCAATGATAATCTCTTGTTCATAGTCCTTTTATTTTATTTTGTATACAAATCCCAATACTTAAAGTCAATGTGCACCCCGCTCTTGTGAGACTTACCAGCAAAGAAGTACTCATCGGTGGTGAAGTGTATGTCGCCTGAGCCGTCTGGCGGGTCGCTGTTGATGATGATGTTGCATCGCGTGGCAATGTCTCTCTCTCCACCGATGACATACTCGTTGACTGCCTGCTCGAAGCCACCACCGCCACCGATGAGAATGCTCATATGGCAGTACTTATCCTCGGGTGAGTCGAACACGCACATTAGGATGCGGCCCTCGCCATAGAGTTGTACGAAGCGCTTGCCGTTGCGCTCGCTCTGCTGCGTCACCTTTAGGTTTCTATAGGTATCGCCTAGTTCGAGTTTGAAGAGGAATCCCAGGTCACTGAGCATATCCTTGTATCCCGCTTCATTCTTCGAGTGGCGGTAGAGCACAGCAGGTGTGCTACCTTGATACTCCTTTTGGTATATCGCCTTGAATAATGGTGAGTAGCCCTCCTCGTTCCACTTCTCTTGTGGCTGGTGCTTCACGGCATAGAGTCGTGCCACATCTTCGGGAAGGATGATTTCGGACTTCTGGTCGGCACTGTCCGTCATGGCTCCTTTACCGAAGCCCAATTCGTTAATCCAATCATACACGCCATAGACAGCGTAGGGCTGCATTTCTTTTCTTATTTCTTCCGGTACGCTGGGAGGAAATACATTGTAGCGATCGGACCCAGGGATAAGTAAAAAAGAGGGTTTTTCTAATTTTTCCATCTCTCGTATAAGTCCAGACATGTCTGGCATTGCTGTTAGGGTTGCTACTTTATCAACCTCTTCATTAAAGCGTTCGTATGGGTCGGTACCATCAGATTGCTGGTCGAACGAATACACCTTCGGCTCTTCGCCTCCGTTCGCATTTCTCTCTGTCGTTATGGCCTCTGTCGTCCTGCTGAACGAATAACTGAACTGCAAGTCGCCCGATTCTCCTATGGTAATACTGCCGCCATTGCCATGAATCATCATCGCCGTAAAGACCTCCTTAAGGGTTTCCATTAAGTCGGTATTCAGGTAGAGAACCTCTATTGAGTCTCCGTGGTCGGGAACCATCAGCGATGCCTTATCACCGACAAAGAGCATTGCTTGGTCGCCGTTGCTGCGATTGCAAAGCAATAAGGGAATGCCAAACAAGACCTCGGCAGTGGTAACCTCGTATTTGTCGAGCACTTTATAGATGATTTCGCGGCCTATACCATCGGGTGATGAAATCTTGATGAGTCGGAAGTCCTTCTTATCCAATTTGGCTAATAGAGCATCGGTGACGGAATCACTAATAATCTCCGTGTCCAGATAATCTAGCAGTTCTCGGTGTGTCATCGTATCGCACGACACATGCTCATCTTGGAGAGCCTCCAGTTCTTCTGCAAATATCGTCAATCCCGTCCAATCTATCTCTTGGGCTTGCATCGTCATTGCTGTGCATACGGCGGCAATGAAGCATAATATCATCTTTTTCATAATCAGTCTGTGTTAAAATCAAAATCCTAAATCAATGCCACTATCGTTCATCTTCATAAAGGCTTCGTATGATAAACCTGCAACAAACACTATGCTATAGTTCAAGTCTTTGTGGTTGTTGTTGAAGACGAGCACATTTTCAGAGTTGCCATATATCATTGAAACCACTCCGTCTTGTCGGTTGAGAGCACATAGTTCCATACCCATAACCACCTCCCTTTCTTCTAGGAAACCCCAGAATGGATGCATTGCAACTTCCAGTAGTTTGTAGCCTTCGGTTCCTGTACTGATAAAGCGTCGCATGTACATTGCCGATCCAAATATTTTATCTAGGCCCAATTCTTCCTTTGCCTCGTCATTAACGATGGATAACAATTGCGACAATATCTGCTTGAACATACTAGTAGATATGTAGGAATAGTCAATCTCGTTGGATTTAGCAACAACCTTTGCCACCTGCTGCATGAACACCTCTACCTCACTCTTCTCCCTCGGCTGTGCCGCTTGGGCGAATACACCGCTTGTGTGGAGCACAAGTGACATCACAATAAATAAAAAGTATCGTTTCATAATCTCATCAGTTTATATTCACATTAAATATTCCTCGGTAGGTAGCCACCGATTGCTCAAGGCTATGGTATGCCTCACGTGTGTTGTCGCGTGCCGTGTTGACGGCCAGCATCATATCGCCATAGGCCGCCATGAGGCACTGCATTGCCTCTTCGGGAGTATCGAAGGTGTCCTTGTCTACATCATCGACCATCGCCAGCATTGCCTTTTCGTCCGCATACTTATTGCTACCATAAGGTATGACCAAGAATAGGGCGGCTACCACGGCTGCTGCGCAGGCGGC